>NZ_JANEWH010000044.1:0-35826 GCF_028069715.1 Kluyvera sp. Awk 3
TTATTGTTACAACCATCACCTGTAAAAGCATATAATGCTCAAAAGTTATGGGGGCACTCTTTCACCTGATAATAAGTTATGTAACAGTGTGATTGGGTTGACCTGGCCTGGCTGTAACGTTATTAGTGTTTGTTCAGGTTTGAATCATTGGATTGCTAAGACCCTGATTTGCTGTTGTTTCACTGTAGATTAGACGTGCACCGTCAAGCGCCCTTGCTCTGTACCCTTGCTTTATCTCTACAGCAGAGCCGTGAGCCAAATAACAAACTGGCACCGTCGAAATATTTTATGAATTGCAAATCCGGCATCCGGCAGTCTTAAGCAAAAAGGCGCTAAGGAGACCGTAAATGGCTGATACAAAGGCAAAAATCACTCTATCCGGTGATACTGCTATTGAACTTGATGTGCTGAAAGGCACGCTCGGTCAGGATGTTATTGATATCCGTACTCTCGGTTCAAAAGGCATTTTTACTTTTGACCCTGGTTTTACCTCTACCGCATCTTGCGAGTCTAAGATTACTTTTATTGATGGCGACGAAGGGATCCTGCTGCATCGCGGCTTCCCGATCGATCAGTTAGCCACCGAATCTAATTACCTTGAAGTTTGCTACATTCTGCTGTACGGCGAAAAACCGAGCCAGGCCGAATTCGACGAGTTCACCACTACCGTCACTCGCCACACCATGATTCACGAGCAGATCACCCGTCTGTTCCACGCGTTCCGCCGCGACTCTCACCCGATGGCGGTGATGTGCGGGATTACCGGCGCGCTGGCGGCGTTCTACCACGACTCTCTGGACGTGAATAACCCGCGTCATCGTGAAATCGCCGCGTTCCGTCTGCTGTCTAAAATGCCGACCATGGCGGCCATGTGTTACAAATATTCGATTGGCCAGCCGTTTATCTACCCGCGCAACGACCTGTCCTATGCCGGTAACTTCCTGCGTATGATGTTCGCCACGCCGTGTGAAGATTACGAAGTTAACCCGGTGCTGGAACGT
Source organism: Kluyvera sp. Awk 3 (assembly GCF_028069715.1). NCBI lineage: Bacteria > Pseudomonadati > Pseudomonadota > Gammaproteobacteria > Enterobacterales > Enterobacteriaceae > Kluyvera > Kluyvera sp. Awk 3. The sequence goes on from NZ_JANEWH010000044.1 coordinate 1,002, forward strand.
GCGATGGACCGTATCCTGATACTGCACGCTGACCACGAGCAGAACGCTTCCACCTCTACCGTGCGTACCGCAGGCTCCAGCGGGGCCAACCCGTTTGCTTGTATCGCGGCCGGTATTGCTTCCCTGTGGGGGCCGGCACACGGCGGCGCCAACGAAGCCGCGCTGAAAATGCTGGAAGAGATCAGCTCCGTTGAGCACATTCCAGAATTCGTGCGTCGCGCGAAAGACAAGAATGACTCTTTCCGCCTGATGGGCTTCGGCCACCGCGTGTACAAAAACTACGATCCACGTGCGACCGTCATGCGCGAAACCTGCCACGAAGTGCTGAAAGAGCTGGGTACCAAAGATGATCTGCTGGAAGTGGCGATGGAGCTGGAGCACATTGCGCTTAACGACCCGTACTTCATCGAGAAGAAACTGTACCCGAACGTCGATTTCTACTCCGGTATCATCCTGAAAGCGATGGGTATTCCGTCCTCCATGTTCACCGTTATCTTCGCGATGGCGCGTACTATCGGCTGGATTGCTCACTGGAACGAAATGCACACCGACGGCATGAAAATCGCGCGTCCGCGTCAGCTGTACACCGGCTACGAGCAGCGTGACTTCAAATCAGACCTCAAGAAGTAAGCGATGGTCTGCACAAAAAAAGCGCCTGCGGGCGCTTTTTTTATTCCCGTAGGCCTGATAAGCAAAGCGCCATCAGGCAATATCGGCGCACATTGCCTGATGGCGGCTACGCCTTATCCGGCCTACTTAACGCTGACACCCCGGGCACCAATAAAACGGCCTTGACGACAACATGGTTTTCTCAATGATCCCGCCGCAGCGCTCACAGGCTTCACCGTCGCGATGAAAAACCTTAAAGCGAAACAACGCGCCGTGATGCTTGTTATCATCCACTTTGCCGCGGGTTTTGTAGGAGAGCCGGGGGATATCCAACAGCGCCTGCGCCAGCGCGTCAAGCTGCGGTTCAGTCAGCTGCGACGCCTTGTGGTGACCCGTTAGCCCCACCTGCCAGAGAATTTCAACCCGCAGATAGTTGCCCAGCCCGGCAAGAAACGCCTGATCCAATAGCAGGCCTGAAAACTGACGGTTGCGAAACGGTGCCGACAGCAGCCGCGCTTTTACCGCCTGCGGCGTCAGCGTCATATCCAGCACGTCTGGCCCGACGCGCAGCAAAAACGGATGCGTTTTCAACGTTTCCGCCGTCAGCATCTCAATATCGGAAGCGCTATACAGCAGGATGGCTTTATCATCCGTTTGTAGCTTCACGCGCAGCACTCGCGTGGTCTTGGGTATTTCGCCAGCCTTCACCACCCGCCATACGCCGTACAGCTGATTATGGCTGTAGAGCGTCAGACCGCCTGAAAAATGTGTCAGCAGCGCCTTACCCCGCGTTTCCACCCGCGTCACATGCTGCCCCACCAGCTCCGCTGCATAGGGCGCAAGTTCGGGAAACGCAAACCACACCTCGGTTAACGTTTTATCTTTTATTGCCGCTTCCAGGCTATCCGCCGCACGACGGATCTCTGGGCCTTCAGGCATGACCATTTCCTTCTACTAAACCAACACGCTGATATCGTGTGCGCCCCGCCCGCGTCGACGCAAGCGGCTATTTCACTATTTCAGGAAGCGTAACGCGCTCACGACATCAAGCCGGGTTCGGGATATCCACAAATGAAACATCCAGATCGGTGGTTTCATTGAGCCATTCGCTCAGCGCACGGATCCCGCCGCGTTCGGTGGCATGGTGGCCCGCAGCATAGAAGTGCAGCCCCTGTTCACGCGCTGAATGGATGGTTTGTTCCGACACTTCGCCAGTAATAAACGCGTCGACGCCAAAGCGCGCGGCGCTATCGATAAAGCCCTGACCACCGCCGGTACACCAGGCCACACGAGAAACTTTATCCGGCCCGGTATCGCCGCTCCACAGCGGTTTACGCCCCAGACGCGCTTCGATCCATGAGGCCAGTTCCAGACCGGACACCGGCATCGACAGCTCTCCCCACGGCACCAGCGATTCGATCTCCCCCTGGACGTTAATCCCCAGCAGTTGCGCCAGCTGAACGTTGTTACCCAGCTCCGGATGCGCATCCAGCGGCAGGTGCCAACCGTAAAGATTGATATCATTTGTCAGCAGCGCCTTCAGGCGATTGCGCTTCATGCCGCGCACGACCGGCGACTCCCCTTTCCAGAAATAGCCGTGATGGACAATCACCGCATCTGCCTGCTGGCGAATGGCTTCATCAATCAGCGCCTGACTGGCGGTGACGCCAGTAATAATCTTCTGCACCGTTTCACGCCCCTCAACCTGCAGGCCGTTAGGCGCGTAATCGCTAAAGGCGGCGCTATTGAGTTTCTCGTTAATCAGTTGTTCTAGCTCGGTATTTTTCATCGTCGCTCCCTTAGCCATTGATGCTGTTAAGCAGAATAAAATAGCGCCCTCGCGCGGCTACGTCGATACACAATTCCTTACCTCTGTCAGGACACCGCTTAACTACGCGAAAAAAATGCGTAAATAACACGATATGTCTGTTTTTATGTGATGGACTTCATGTATATTTATGCAACCATACCGCATATTACAAAGATAATACGCTTTTCTACGTATTATTACATAAATGAAACAAAGCCTTACGCAGCATGCCGTTGCCGGGTTTCGAGGTTAAATGTGCAATGAATAAATCACAATCGCAGCCTAAGGCGATTTACTACGTCGTCGCTCTGCAAATCTGGGAATACTTCAGTTTCTATGGCATGCGCGCGCTGCTGATCCTGTATCTCACCAACCAGTTGAAATACAACGATACCCACGCGTACGAATTATTCAGCGCCTATTGTTCGCTGGTGTACGTTACGCCCATCCTTGGCGGCTATCTGGCGGATAAAGTGCTCGGCAACCGGGTGGCGGTCATGCTCGGCGCACTGCTGATGGTCGTCGGCCATATGGTGCTTGGCGCCAGCGAAATCGCGCCGATGTTCTTGTACCTGTCGCTGGCGATTATCGTCTGCGGCTATGGGCTATTTAAGTCCAACGTCAGCTGCCTGCTGGGCGAACTGTACGAACCCACCGATCCGCGTCGTGACGGCGGCTTCTCGCTGATGTACGCGGCGGGCAACGTCGGCTCTATTATTGCGCCAATCGCCTGCGGCTTCGCGCAAGAGCAGTATAGCTGGGCAATGGGCTTTACGCTGGCAGCCGTCGGCATGCTGGCCGGGTTGGTCATTTTCATTAGCGGTCGCCGCCATTTTGCCCACACGCGTGGGGTAAACAAAGAGGTGCTGTGCGCCCGCAACTTCCTGCTGCCAAACTGGGGCTGGCTGCTGGTGCTGCTGGTGGTTGCGCCGCTGTTCATCACCGTGCTGTTCTGGCAGGAGTGGTCGGTGTATGCGCTGATCGCCGCATCGGTGATTGGCCTTGCGGTTCTGGCGAAAATTTATCGCCGCGCCGAAACCGCCGAGCAGCGTAAAGACCTGCGTCTGATCGTGGTACTGACCTTCTTCAGCCTGCTGTTCTGGGCCTTTGCTCAGCAGGGCGGCAGTTCAATCAGCCTGTATATCGACCGCTTTGTAAACCGTGATGTACTCGGCTATGAAGTGCCTACCGCCATGTTCCAGTCGGTCAACGCCTTTGCGGTCATGCTGTGCGGCGTGGTGCTGGCGTGGCTGATTAAAGAACAGGTCACCAATAACCGCGATCTGCGCATCTGGGGCAAATACGCGCTGGGTCTGGGCCTGATGAGCGCGGGGTTCTGTATTCTGACCCTTAGCGCCCGCTGGTCAGCCACCTATGGCCACTCCTCCATGCCGCTGATGCTGCTGGGGCTGTCGGTGATGGGCTTCGCTGAACTGTTTATCGACCCGGTCGCCATGTCGCAAATCACCCGTATCCAGATCCCGGGCGTGACCGGCGTACTGACCGGCATTTACATGCTGCTTTCCGGTGCGGTAGCCAACTATGTGGCGGGTATTATTGCCGACCAGACCTCGCAGGCATCGTTCGATTCTGCGGGCGCGGCAGACTACTCGATTAACGCTTATATCGACGTATTCAGCCAAATCACCTGGGGCGCGCTGGCCTGTGTCGGCGTGGTGCTGGTTATCTGGTTATATCACACGGTGAAAGTGCGTAGCCGTCGCCTCGCGGTTGACGTCTAACCCGCTCTGACGAGACCTGAATGTTCAGGCCTCGCTCTTTTTCGCTGCTTCATAAGCGGCCAACGTCGCCACCCTCGCCTGCGCGTGATCGACTATCGGTCTCGGATACGCCAGCGTTCTCCCCTGTTTATCGGCCCATACCCACGGTTGATGAATTGCCTTCTCGGGTACCGCCGCCAGTTCCGGCAGCCAGCGGCGGATAAATTCACCGTTTTTATCAAAGCGCTCGCCCTGGGTCGTCGGATTGAAGATGCGAAAATAAGGCGCGGCGTCCGTACCGGTTGACGCGGCCCACTGCCAGCCGCCATTGTTAGCGGCCAGACAGCCATCCACCAGCTGCGACATAAAATAACGCTCACCCTCTCGCCAATCGATCAGCAGATCTTTCACCAGGAAACTGGCGACGATCATTCTCAGGCGATTATGCATCCACCCGGTTTCATTAAGCTGGCGCATCGCCGCATCGACAATCGGGTAGCCGGTCTCGCCTTTCTGCCAGGCAATCAGCGCTTTCTGCGCCGGGTTCCAGCGCACGCGATCGGTCCACGCGATAAACGGCCGATGCTTGCATAAGGCAGGATAATAGGTCAGCAGATGGCGGTAAAACTCGCGCCAGATAAGCTCATTCAGCCAGACGCTCCCCGCGCCGCCGTTAAGCGCCTCCGGCTGTTCTGCCAACAGGCGATGCAGACACTGGCGCGGCGAAAGCACGCCGACGGCGAGGCAGGCCGACAAACGGCTGGTTCCCTCAATAGCCGGGAAATCGCGTTGGGTCTCGTACTCTGCCGCCTGCTGCTGGCAAAAATGGCGCAACTGCGCAATGGCCGCCTTTTCATCGGCGGGAAACAGCATCGCGTCGAACGGCTGCTGAGGATAGGTAAAGTTGAGCGTTTCCTCTGCCGTTACCGTGGGCGCATCGCGTCGCTCCGGCGCGCGGACGCACTCCGGCATATGCGCCTGCAGGCGGCGCAGCCAGGCATTTTTATACGGCGTAAACACTTTATACATTTCCTGGCTACCGGTCATGACCGCACCGGGCGCCAGGATCACGCTGTCATCAAAACCCTGGCAAACCGTGTCGGTAAGCCGGCGCTCTACGGCAGCATCACGCTGGCGCTCGTTAAATTCATACTGATAGTTGTAAAAAAGATGCGTTACGCCATGAGTCTGGCAAACGTCGTGCACCACCTCGACGCTGGCCGCAAAATCGGCCACTTCATGAAACACCAGCGGGATATTTTTCTCCGCCAGCGCTTGGCGGAGCGCGTTCAACTGCGCGGCAATATAGGCCGCCTGACGGGGAGCCATGTCATGCGCAGCCCACTGCTGAGGCGTGGCGATAAACAACGCCAGCACCTGCGCACGCGGATCGCGGCAGGCAGCGGCAAGGGCGAGGTTGTCATGCAGGCGTAAATCGGCGCGGAACCAGACCAGATGAGTGGACATAAAAACCCTGAATATATTTAACTAATACATTCATATTACACCAATTATTTCACCACACGCGGCTGGCCCGTTAACACAAGGCGAAAAAAAACCGCCCCCGTTATAGCAGGAGCGGTTTGTCTCGTTCTTTTACGCCACAACATTAATAAAAGTCGCAGGCGGCCTCTTCAGCTTGTTCCATCCATACCGGTTTCTCACTGGTTTTCGACCAGACGCGGTGCAGATAGCTATAAAAACGGGCGCGGTCTTTCCAGAACAGCATCACCGGCAGCGCGACTATCCCCGCCACCACGGCGAAAGTACGGCGCATTAATATGACGTGTGCAGGATATTTTTTATACAGTTCCATATTCTCTCCCCTAAGTTGGCCGGCAACGCACGCCGGAAAATGAAGCTCAGTAATCTGACTAAAAGAGTACCGCTTTTTGTGTAATTTTACTACTCATCCGACCACTAATTTAAGGCCGTTTTGTCTTTATTTACATTCAAAACGTAATTCAGTTACACGATTGTTAAATTAATACCAATCATTAGTTAAATTGTGGTCTTGTCCATTTTTATACTTTTTTTACACCCCGCCCGCTGATTTTTGCGAAATCTTTGCACCCAAAATCCTACGCTTACCGGCATAACTCAACCATCCGGAGGTGGATTGTGACTACAGGTGTAATAGCTGGCGTGGTGCTGGTATTCCTGTTACTGGCGTATCTGGTTTATGCCCTTTTGAAGGCGGAGGCGCTGTGATGGCTGCTCAGGGATTTTTACTCATTGCCAGCTTCCTGCTGGTGTTGTTTATTCTCGCCCGCCCGCTCGGCAAAATGCTGGCGACAATGATCGGCAACGTGCCGCTGCCGGGTCTGGCGCGTGTGGAAAACGGGCTGTGGCGCGTACTCGGGATTTCCGGCCAGGAGATGAGCTGGAGACGTTATGCTATCGCTATTTTGCTGCTCAACCTGTGCGGCCTGGCCGTCCTGTTCGCGATGCTGATGCTGCAAGGCTATCTGCCGCTGAACCCGCAGCAATTACCGGGACTCTCCTGGCATCTGGCGCTCAATACCGCCGTCAGCTTTGTCAGTAATACCAACTGGCAGTCCTACAGCGGCGAAACAACCCTGAGCTACTTTAGCCAGATGGCTGGGCTGACGGTGCAGAACTTCCTTTCCGCGGCCACCGGTATTGCCGTGCTGTTTGCGCTGGTGCGTGCTTTTGCTCGTCACAACGTCAGCACGCTGGGCAATGCGTGGGTCGATATCACCCGCATTACCCTGTGGCTGCTGCTACCGATTTCTCTGCTACTGGCCCTGTTCTTTATTCAGCAAGGCGCATTGCAGAATATCCTGCCCTATCAGCCATTTACCACAATAGAAGGCGCGCATCAGCTCCTGCCAATGGGGCCAGTCGCTTCGCAGGAAGCGATCAAAATGCTGGGCACCAACGGCGGCGGTTTCTTTAACGCCAACTCCTCACATCCGTTTGAGAACCCCACGGCGTTGACCAACTTCGTGCAGATGTTGGCGATCTTCCTGATCCCGGCGGCGCTGTGCTTCGCCTTCGGCGAGGCGGTGAGCGATAACCGTCAGGGCCGGGCAATTTTGTGGGCCATGACGATCATCTTCGTGGTCTGCGTGGCGGTGGTGATGTGGGCGGAAACCCGCGGTAACCCGCATCTGCTGGCCTTTGGCGCAGACAGCAGCATCAACATGGAAGGGAAAGAGAGCCGCTTCGGCATCCTCGCCAGCAGCCTGTACGCGGTGGTGACCACGGCGGCCTCCTGCGGGGCGGTGAACGCCATGCATGACTCCTTTACCGCGCTGGGCGGCATGATCCCGCTTTGGCTGATGCAGATTGGCGAAGTGGTCTTCGGCGGCGTCGGATCGGGCCTCTACGGCATGCTGCTGTTCGTGCTGCTGGCGGTCTTTATCGCCGGGCTGATGATTGGCCGCACACCGGAGTATCTCGGCAAAAAAATCGACGTGCCGGAGATGAAAATGACCGCGCTGGCGATTCTGGTGACCCCAACGCTGGTATTGCTGGGTACCGCGCTGGCGATGATGACCGACGCAGGCCGTAGCGCAATGGCCAACCCCGGCTCGCACGGTTTTAGCGAAGTGCTCTATGCCGTCTCTTCCGCCGCCAACAACAACGGTAGCGCCTTCGCCGGCCTGAGCGCCAATACGCCGTTCTGGAACTGCCTGCTGGCGGTGTGCATGTTCGTTGGCCGCTTCGGCGTCATCATCCCGGTGATGGCGATTGCCGGTTCACTGGTGAATAAAAAGATCCAGCCCGCGACGCCGGGGACGCTTGCCACCCACGATGCACTGTTTATTGGCCTGCTGATTGGCACCGTGTTGCTGGTTGGCGCCCTGACCTTTATTCCCGCCCTGGCGATTGGCCCGGTGGCGGAACATCTTTCCCTGTTTTGAGTGATGCGGAGCTATTGGTTATGAGTCGTAAACAACTGGGCCTGTTTGAACCGTCGCTGGTTCGCCAGGCGCTGATCGACGCCGTGAAGAAACTCAGCCCTACCGTCCAGTGGCGCAATCCGGTGATGTTTATCGTCTGGATTGGTAGCGTGCTGACCAGCGCGCTGGCCATTGCCATGGCCGTGGGCGCTCTGCCGGGCAACGTGGGTTTCAGCAGCGCTATCGCGCTGTGGCTGTGGTTTACCGTGCTGTTCGCCAACTTTGCCGAAGCCATGGCGGAGGGCCGCAGCAAGGCGCAGGCCAACAGCCTGAAAGGGGTAAAGAAAACCGCTTTTGCCCGCAAACTGCGCGAAGCCCGCTACGGGGCGGAAATGGATCATATTCCGGCCGATGACCTGCGCAAAGGCGACGTGGTGTTGGTGGAAGCCGGTGACATTATCCCCTGCGATGGTGAAGTGATTGAGGGGGGCGCATCGGTCGATGAAAGCGCCATTACCGGGGAATCCGCCCCGGTCATTCGTGAATCCGGCGGCGACTTCGCCTCAGTAACCGGCGGGACGCGTATTCTCTCCGACTGGCTGGTAGTGCGCTGTAGCGTTAACCCGGGTGAGACCTTCCTCGACCGGATGATCGCCATGGTCGAAGGCGCCCAGCGACGTAAAACGCCAAATGAAATCGCGCTAACGATTCTGCTGGTGGCGCTGACCATTGTCTTCTTGCTGGCAACTGCGACCATCTGGCCGTTTTCCGCCTGGAGCGGCGCGCCCATTAGCGTCACCGTGCTGGTCGCCCTGCTGGTGTGCCTGATTCCCACCACCATCGGCGGCCTGCTGTCGGCCATCGGCGTGGCGGGGATGAGCCGCATGCTCGGCGCAAACGTGATTGCCACCAGCGGCCGCGCGGTAGAAGCGGCAGGCGATGTTGACGTACTGCTGCTGGATAAGACCGGCACCATTACCCTGGGGAACCGTCAGGCCTCGCAGTTCCTGCCGGCTCAGGGCGTGGATGAGAAAACGCTGGCCGATGCCGCGCAGCTCTCGTCGCTTGCTGATGAAACGCCGGAAGGCCGCAGCATCGTGGTACTGGCAAAACAGCGCTTCAATCTGCGCGAACGTGATGTCCAGGCGCTACACGCCACCTTCGTGCCGTTTACCGCCCAAAGCCGAATGAGCGGCATCAATATTGATAACCGCATGATCCGTAAAGGTTCGGTCGATGCTATTCGCCGCCATATTGAGAGCAACGGCGGTCACTTCCCGCTGGATGTCGAGCAGAAGGTCGAAAGTGTTGCCAGTCTGGGCGCCACGCCGCTGGTGGTGGCCGAAGGCGCACGGGTGCTCGGCGTCATCGCGCTGAAAGACATCGTCAAAGGCGGCATTAAAGAGCGCTTTGCCCAGTTACGCAAAATGGGCATTAAAACGGTGATGATCACCGGCGACAACCGGCTGACCGCCGCCGCCATTGCTGCGGAAGCGGGCGTTGATGACTTCCTCGCCGAAGCCACGCCGGAAGCCAAACTGGCGTTGATTCGTCAGTATCAGTCCGAAGGCCGGATGGTGGCGATGACCGGCGACGGTACCAACGACGCTCCCGCGCTGGCACAGGCCGACGTGGCGGTCGCGATGAACTCAGGTACGCAGGCGGCGAAGGAAGCCGGCAACATGGTGGATCTGGACTCTAACCCGACCAAGCTGATTGAGGTGGTGCATATCGGTAAACAGATGCTGATGACGCGCGGCTCGCTGACCACGTTCAGCATCGCTAACGACGTGGCGAAATATTTCGCCATTATCCCGGCAGCCTTTGCCGCCACCTGGCCGCAGTTGGGCGTGCTCAACATTATGCACCTGCACTCACCGAACTCGGCCATTCTCAGCGCGGTGATTTTTAACGCGCTTATCATCGTCTTCCTGCTGCCGCTGGCGCTGAAAGGCGTGAGCTACCGCCCGCTGTCGGCATCGGCGATGCTGCGCCGCAACCTGTGGATTTACGGCGCGGGCGGGCTGGTGGTGCCGTTTATCGGTATTAAAGTGATTGATTTACTGTTAACCCTGCTGGGTCTGGTGTGAGGAAATAACCATGTCTGCATTACGTCCTGCCATTGTCATTTTTCTATTCCTGGCGGTGATTACCGGCGGCGTCTATCCGTTGCTGACCACCGCGTTAGGGCAGTGGTTGTTCCATACTCAGGCGAACGGTTCGCTGATTTTTGAAAACCATGAGATTCGTGGATCGCAGCTTATCGGCCAGAACTTTAGCGATCCCGGCTATTTCCAGGGGCGTCCATCCGCCACCGCTGACGCGCCGGATAACCCGATGGCCTCCGGCGGCAGCAACCTGGCGGGCAGCAACCCGGCGCTGGATAAACTGTTTACGGACCGTATTGCCGCGCTGCGCGCCGCTAACCCGGACGCCAGCCGCACGGTACCGGTTGAACTGGTGACCGCGTCCGCCAGCGGTCTGGATGCCAACCTGTCCCCTGCCGCCGCACTGTGGCAGGTGCCGCGTATCGCCAAAGCGCGCGGGCTCTCGCCGCAATGGTTAACGCAACAGGTACAGGCGGCAACCCATACGCCGCTACTCGGCTTTCTCGGCCAAGCTGTGGTAAATATTATTGAGCTGAATATGGCGCTGGATGCCCACAAGGATAATTGATGATGACCAACGAGCCGCTGCGTCCGAACCCGGATCGCCTGCTGGAACAAACCGCCGACGCGCACCGCGGAAAGCTGAAGATATTCTTCGGCGCCTGCGCCGGGGTAGGTAAAACCTGGGCGATGCTGGCAGAGGCGCAGCGGCTGCGTACGCAGGGGTTGGACGTGCTGGCGGGCGTGGTAGAAACCCATGGCCGCAAAGAGACCGCCGCGATGCTGAATGGCCTGAGCATTTTGCCGCCAAAGCGCACCGCCTACCGCGGTCGCTATGTGATGGAATTCGACCTGGATGCCGCCCTCGCCCGCCGTCCGGCGCTGGTGTTAATGGATGAGCTGGCCCACAGCAACGCGCCCGGCTCCCGCCATCCCAAACGCTGGCAGGACATCGATGAGCTGCTGGAAGCGGGCATCGACGTCTTCACCACCGTTAACGTGCAGCATCTGGAGAGCCTGAACGATGTCGTCAGCGGCGTCACCGGTATTCAGGTGCGGGAAACCGTGCCCGATCCTTTTTTTGACGCCGCGGATGAGGTGGTGCTGGTGGATCTGCCGCCGGACGACCTCCGTCAGCGCCTGAACGAAGGCAAAGTTTATCTGGCCGGCCAGGCTGAACGCGCGATCGAGAATTTCTTTCGTAAAGGTAACCTGATCGCCCTGCGCGAACTGGCTCTACGTCGTACCGCCGAGCGGGTGGACGATCAAATGCGCGCCTGGCGCGACGGTCAGGGGCAGGAAAAAGTGTGGCATACCCAGGACGCGATCCTGCTGTGTATTGGCCATCATGCCGGCAGCGAAAAGCTGGTGCGCACCGCCGCGCGTCTGGCCGCCCGGCTGGGCAGCGTCTGGCACGCCGTTTACGTTGAAACCCCTACGCTGCACCGTCTGCCCGAACCGCAACGCCGCGCTATCCTTAACGCACTGCGCCTGGCGCAGGAGCTGGGCGCAGAGACCGCGACGTTGTCGGAGCCGTCCGAGGAAGCGGCGGTGATCCGCTATGCGCGTGAACACAATCTGGGCAAAATTGTCATTGGCCGTCAGCAGAAGCGTCGCTGGTGGCGCGGCGAGCGCTTCGGCGACCGGTTGACTCGCCACGCGCCGGAGCTGGACCTGCTGGTGATAGGCGTAGATGAGACGCCCCTGCCGCTGCCCGAGCGCTCAAGCGACCGCCGCCCGTTTATCGACAAATGGCGCGTCCAGATCCGTGGCTGCCTGGTGGCGCTTGGGCTGTGCGCCGCCATAACGTTGGTGGCCGCTCAGTGGCTCATGACATTTGACGCCGCCAACCTGGTCATGCTCTATCTGCTGGGCGTGGTGATCGTCGCGCTGTTCTATGGCCGCTGGCCTTCGGTACTGGCGACGGTGATCAACGTGGTCAGTTTTGATCTCTTCTTTATCGCCCCACGCGGCACGCTGGCCGTCTCCGATGTCCAGTACCTGCTCACCTTCGGCGTGATGCTCACCGTCGGTCTGGTCATCGGTAATCTGACCGCTGGCGTGCGCTATCAGGCGCGTGTGGCCCGCTATCGCGAGCAACGAACACGGCACCTGTATGAAATGTCGAAAACACTCGCGGTGGGTCGCAACGCCCGGGATATCGCCCTCACCTGCGAGCAATATATTCGCTCGACCTTCCACGCCCGCAGCCAGGTGCTACTGCCGGACGAAAACGGGAAGCTGGCGGCGCTGAATCATCAGGAAGGTATGACGCCGTGGGATGAAGCCATCGCCCACTGGAGCTTTGACAAAGGGCTACCCGCCGGAGCGGGAACCGACACGCTCCCCGGCGTCCCCTATCTGATTCTGCCGCTACGCAGCGCGGATAAAACCCACGGACTGGTCGTCGTCGAGCCCAATAATCTGCGTCAGCTGATGGTGCCGGAACAACAGCGACTGCTGGAAACCTTTACCCTGCTGGTCTCCAGCGCGCTGGAGCGGCTGGCATTGACGGCCAGCGAAGAGCAATCAAGGCTTATCAGCGAACGCGAAAGCCTGCGTAACTCGCTGCTCGCCGCGCTGTCGCACGACCTGCGCACACCGTTGACCGTGCTGTTTGGCCAGGCCGAAATTCTGACGCTCGATCTCGCCAGCAGCGGTTCGCCCTACGCGCCGCAGGCGAACGAAATTCGCCAGCACGTGCTTAACACTACGCGTCTGGTAAACAATCTGCTGGATATGGCGCGAATTCAGTCCGGTGGCTTTAATCTCAATAAGGAGTGGCTGACGCTCGAAGAGGTCGTGGGCAGCGCACTGCGTACGCTGGAACCCACGCTTGGCGGGAGGAAAATCCTTCTTACCCTGCCCGACCCGCTGATGCTGGTGCACCTCGACGGCCCGCTGTTTGAGCGAGTGCTCAACAACCTGCTGGAGAACGCCGTGAAGTACGCGGGCAGCGAGGCGCAAATCGGTATTCGCTCGGCAACGGAAAACAACCGCCTGCTGTTGGACGTTTGGGACAGTGGGCCGGGGATTCCAGGCGGCCAGGAACAGCATATTTTTGCCAAATTCGCCCGTGGCCACAAAGAGTCGGCCATTCCCGGCGTGGGGCTAGGTCTGGCCATTTGTCAGGCCATCGTTGAGATTCATGGCGGGACGCTGTCTGTCAGTAACCGCCCGGAAGGCGGCGCCTGTTTTCGTGTTACACTGCCACTGGAACAACCGCCTGAACTTGAAGAGGGATACGAAGAGCTGTGACCAGCGTTTTGATTGTTGAAGACGAACACGCCATTCGCCGTTTTCTGCGTACCGCGCTGGAAGCCGAAGACCTGCGCGTTTTTGATGCCGAAACCCTCCAGCGCGGGTTACTGGAAGCGGCGACGCGCAAACCAGACCTGGTGATCCTCGATCTCGGCCTGCCGGACGGTGATGGCCTCGATTTTATTCGCGATATCCGCCAGTGGAGCCCGGTGCCGATTATTGTGCTGTCGGCGCGCAGTGAAGAGAGTGACAAGATAGCGGCGCTGGATGCAGGCGCCGACGATTATCTGAGTAAACCATTTGGCATCGGCGAGCTTCAGGCGCGCTTACGCGTCGCGCTACGTCGCCATGCCGGTGCCCAGCCCAATGAACCCGTCGTCTCCTTTGCTGATATCACCGTTGACCTCGCCTCACGGCGAATTACCCGTGGCAGTGCAGAAATCCATCTCACCCCGATTGAATTCCGTCTGCTGGCGGTACTGCTCAATAATGCCGGTAAAGTGCTCACCCAACGCCAACTGCTCAGCCAGGTATGGGGACCCAATGCCGTAGAACATAGTCACTATTTGCGCATTTATATGGGGCATCTTCGCCAGAAACTGGAAATAGATCCCGCGCGTCCTCAGCATTTATTAACTGAAACCGGAATTGGCTATCGTTTCATGTTGTGAATAGTTATTCATATTTACAACATAGCCAAATTTTATTTTTAATCAGAAATAACTCAATCTGAAAATATTAAAATACGGTTTTAAAACCCTTTCAAATATATAATTAACACAATTTATTTACATTACTTAAACAATCCAGCATTTTATCCTGGCCCGTAGCTCATCAATAATGAATAATTTTATAAATGATCTCTTATTGTTGATCACCCTCACAGTTTTAAGCCCACCCGGAGATAAAATGGCTGCGCTTTAGGATATTCATCTGAGGTATACGAAATGGAAAACAATAACCGATTGATGCCCCACATACGGCGGACAACACATATTATGATGTTTGCCCACCGTAATAGTTTCGACTTTCACTTCTTTAACGCCCGATAAGTCTCCCGACTTCGGGCGCCTCGCAGTTATTCCTTGCTAATTCAGGCTTCTAGCCTGCTGCCTGCGCTCGCCATGACAAACCTGTATCTGCCGGCCACCGGACCGAGTTGGGTTTGCTACATTCTGAAAAAAGCAATGTTCTGATTTTATTGTCAGCGAGATCTTATTGCTTTTTTTCCGGCGATATCAATTTCTCCATTGAGAAATTGAGGGACTGCTATTACCTAAAATAAAGAGTCGAAAAATGTCTGAATTAAAAATTGCCGTAAGTCGTTCATGCCCTGACTGCTTTACTACCCAGCGTAGTATTATCAATACCTGCGACACCCACTTTATTGATGTCGCGGCTGCCGTATTATCTATTGAAGACGTTGAGTGCGGTAAACTCGACGAAATAGATGCGACGGGTTATAACCTGCCGGTATTTATTGCTATTAATAAAGATCAAATCGTTCCGGCTGAATATCTTGCCCGCATTCAAGGGGTATTCGAGCACGATGAAACCCGCAACGATTTCTATGGCCGCCAGTTAGAGGCCGCCGCCCACAAGTACGAAGTCAATCTGCGCCCGCCGTTCTTCAGTGCGTTAGTGGATTATGTCGCCCAGGGCAACAGTGCCTTTGATTGCCCGGGGCATCAGGGCGGCGAATTCTTCCGCCGTCATCCAGCAGGGAATCAGTTTGTCGAGTACTTTGGCGAAACGCTTTTCCGTTCCGACCTGTGCAACGCCGACGTGGCAATGGGTGACCTGTTAATCCACGAAGGCGCGCCGTGCATCGCTCAGCAGCACGCGGCGAAGGTGTTTAACGCCGACAAAACCTACTTCGTGCTCAACGGCACCTCCTCCTCTAACAAAGTGGTGCTCAACGCGCTGCTGACTCCGGGGGATTTAGTGCTGTTTGACCGTAACAACCACAAATCCAACCACCACGGCGCGCTGTTGCAGGCTGGAGCCACACCGGTCTACCTGGAAACCGCACGTAACCCGTATGGCTTTATCGGCGGTATCGACGCCCACTGCTTTGAAGAAGGCTATCTGCGTGAACTGGTGGCAGAAGTGGCGCCAAACCGCGCACGTAACGAACGCCCGTTCCGTCTGGCGGTCATCCAGCTTGGCACCTACGATGGCACTATCTATAACGCCCGTCAGGTGGTGGATAAAATCGGTCACCTGTGCGACTACATCCTGTTTGACTCCGCGTGGGTAGGCTACGAACAGTTCATTCCGATGATGGCCGACTGCTCGCCGCTGCTGCTGGAACTGAATGAAAACGATCCGGGGATTCTGGTGACTCAGTCGGTGCACAAACAGCAGGCCGGTTTCTCCCAGACTTCGCAGATCCATAAAAAAGATAGTCATATCAAAGGCCAACAGCGCTATGTGCCGCATAAGCGTCTCAACAACGCCTTTATGATGCACGCGTCCACCAGCCCGTTCTACCCGCTGTTTGCCGCGCTGGACGTCAACGCGCGGATGCACGAAGGACAGGCGGGCCGCAATATGTGGATGGACTGCGTCTCGAACGGCATTGAAGCGCGTAAGCTGATTCTGGATAACTGCCACCATATTCGTCCGTTTGTTCCCGCCGAGATTGACGGTAAACCGTGGCAATCCTGGCCGACCGAGCAGATTGCCAACGACCTGCGCTTCTTCCACTTCGTCCCGGGCGAACGCTGGCACGGCTTCGAAGGCTACGCAGAGCATCAGTACTTCGTTGACCCGTGCAAACTGCTGCTGACCACCCCAGGCATTGACGCTAACGGCGAGTACGACACCTTTGGCGTGCCAGCCACCATTCTGGCCAACTACCTGCGTGAACACGGCGTGGTGCCGGAAAAATGCGACCTCAACTCAATCCTGTTCCTGCTGACGCCAGCGGAAGATATGGCCAAGCTGCAACAGCTGGTTGCGCTGCTGGTGCGCTTCGAAACGCTGCTGGAATCTGACGCGCCGCTGCAAGAGGTGCTGCCGTCGCTCTACGGTCAGCATGAAGATCGTTACGCCGGTTACACCCTTCGCCAGTTGTGCCAGGAAATGCACAACCTTTATGCCCGCCATAACGTGAAACAGCTGCAAAAAGAGATGTTCCGCAAATCGCACTTCCCGCGCGTCAGCATGAACCCGCAGGAAGCGAACTTTGCCTACATCCGCGGCGAGGTCGATCTGGTGCCGCTGTCGATGGCGGAAGGCAAAATCGCCGCCGAAGGCGCCCTGCCGTATCCTCCTGGCGTGCTGTGCGTTGTCCCGGGTGAAATCTGGGGGGATTCCGTTCTGCGCTACTTCAAAGCGCTGGAAGAAGGCATCAACCTGCTGCCGGGATTTGCGCCAGAACTGCAAGGGGTTTACATCCAGGAACACAACGGTCGCAAAGAAGTGTGGTGCAACGTGATTAAACCTCAGCAGCCGCTGCCAGCGATGCTGAAAGGGGAGAAATTATGAGCAAAGCCAACAATAAAATGGGTGTTGTTCAGCTCACCATCCTGACGATGGTGAACATGATGGGCTCCGGTATCATCATGCTGCCCACCAAGCTCGCTGAAGTCGGCACCATTTCCATTATCTCCTGGCTGGTCACCGCCGTCGGTTCGATGGCGCTGGCCTGGGCCTTCGCTAAATGCGGGATGTTCAGTAAAAAATCCGGCGGCATGGGCGGCTATGCGGAGTATGCCTTTGGTAAGTCGGGCAACTTTATGGCCAACTATACCTATGGGGTATCGCTGCTGATTGCCAACGTCGCGATCGCGATTTCGGCGGTGGGTTATGGCACCGAGCTTTTCGGTGCCGCACTGAGCCCAGTGCAAATTGGGCTCGCCACCATCGGCGTGCTGTGGATCTGTACTGTTGCCAACTTCGGCGGCGCGCGCATTACCGGACAGATCAGCAGCATCACGGTATGGGGCGTCATTATCCCGGTGGTGGGTCTGTGCGTGATTGGCTGGTTCTGGTTCAGCCCGACAATGTACGTCGAGTCCTGGAACCCGCATCACGTGCCGTTCTTTAGCGCGGTCGGTTCATCCATCGCCATGACGCTGTGGGCCTTCCTCGGTCTGGAATCTGCCTGCGCCAACGCTGAAGTGGTGGAAAACCCGGAACGTAACGTGCCGATCGCCGTGCTCGGCGGGACGCTGGGGGCGGCGGTGATTTACATTGTCTCCACCAACGTGATTGCCGGGATTGTGCCAAATATGGACCTGGCTAACTCAACCGCCCCGTTCGGCCTGGCCTTCGCGCAAATGTTCACGCCGGAAGTCGGTAAAGTGATCATGGCGCTGATGGTCATGTCCTGCTGCGGTTCACTGCTCGGCTGGCAGTTCACTATCGCCCAGGTATTCAAATCCTCGGCTGACGAAGGCTACTTCCCGAAAGTATTCTCTCAGGTTAGCAAGGCGGATGCGCCGGTTAAGGGGATGCTGGTCATCGTGGTCATTCAGTCCGGGCTGTCGCTGATGACCATCAGCCCGTCGCTGAATAATCAGTTCAACGTGCTGGTAAACCTGGCGGTCGTCACCAACATTATTCCGTACATCCTGTCGATGGCAGCGCTGGTTATTATCCAGCGTATGGCTAACGTGCCGATGAACAAAGCGCGCATCGCTAACTTCGTGGCATTCGTTGGGGCAATGTATAGCTTCTATGCGCTCTACTCTTCCGGTGAAGAAGCGATGCTGTACGGTTCCATCGTGACGTTCCTCGGCTGGACGCTGTACGGGCTGGTGTCACCGCGTTTTGAGTTGAAGAATAAACACGGTTAATACCAATGAGGCAATAAAAAAGGGAGCCATTCGGCTCCCTTTTTCTTACCCATGCAATCAGGCGTTTTTCAGCACTTCGCTAACAATCTCTACCGCTTCTTTCTCAATCTGCTGACGATGCTCAGCGCCAAGGAAGCTTTCGCAGTAAATCTTGTACGCATCTTCCGTACCGGACGGACGCGCCGCAAACCAGCCGTTATCGGTCATCACTTTCAGACCACCGATAGATGCGCCGTTACCCGGTGCAGCGGTCAGGCGTGCGGTAATCGGATCACCG
Organism: Kluyvera sp. Awk 3; assembly: GCF_028069715.1. Classification (NCBI taxonomy): domain Bacteria; kingdom Pseudomonadati; phylum Pseudomonadota; class Gammaproteobacteria; order Enterobacterales; family Enterobacteriaceae; genus Kluyvera; species Kluyvera sp. Awk 3. Next base: position 19,462 of record NZ_JANEWH010000044.1, read on the forward strand.
GCCAGAGTGCTGGCGCTGACCATCTCAGGAGAGAGCTTAGACAGCGCCGCTTTCTGTGCGGAAGTCGCGCTCGCCTGCAGACGGTTATAGCTTGGCGCGCCGAAACGTGCTGCCAGGTCGTTGTAGTGTTCCTGCGGATTCTTACCGGTGACGGCGGTGATTTCTGCCGCCAGCAGGCACATGATGATCCCGTCTTTATCGGTTGACCACGGCGTACCATCGAAGCGCAGGAAGGAAGCGCCCGCGCTCTCTTCGCCGCCGAAGCCAAAACTACCGTCGAACAGGCCATCAACAAACCATTTAAAGCCCACCGGCACTTCAACCAGCTTACGGCCCAGGTCGTTCACCACGCGGTCAATCATTGCGGAAGAGACCAGGGTTTTACCCACGGCAACGTCTTTGCCCCACTGCGGACGATGCTGGAACAGGTAGTTGATCGCCACCGCCAGGTAGTGGTTCGGGTTCATCAGCCCGGCCGGGGTAACAATACCGTGACGGTCGTAGTCAGGATCGTTGGCAAATGCCAGGTCGAACTTATCACGCAGCGCCAGCAGGCCCGCCATCGCGCACTCGGAAGAGCAGTCCATACGGATTGCGCCATCTTTATCGAGGTGCATGAAGCGGAAAGTCTGGTCAACGTGATCGTTAACGATAGTCAGGTTCAGGTTGTAGTGCTTCGCGATACGTTTCCAGTATTCGATACCGGAACCGCCCAGCGGATCAACGCCCAGCGTCAGACCGGCTTTCTGGATCGCCGCCATATCGACGATATCCGCCAGCCCTTCAATGAACGGCTGCACCAGATCGACTTCCTTCACATGACCCGAGGCCAGCGCCGCATCGTAAGAGATGCGCTTCACGCCGTTCAGATCGGCGGCCAACAGCGCGTTAGCGCGGTCTTCAACCACTTTGGTGACGTTGGTATCAGCCGGGCCACCGTTTGGCGGGTTGTACTTGATACCACCGTCTTCCGGCGGGTTGTGGGACGGCGTAATGACAATGCCATCGGCCAGCGGGCCGCCTTTCTTGTTGTGCACCAGGATAGCGTTGGAAACCGCCGGTGTCGGCGTGAAACCATTGTTTTCCTGCACAATCACATCAACACCATTCGCCGCTAACACTTCAAGTACGGAGATGAACGCAGGCTCAGAAAGCGCGTGCGTATCTTTTCCGACGTAGCATGGGCCCGAAATTCCATTTTTCGCGCGCTCTTCAGCAATCGCCTGAGCAATGGCCAAAATATGCTTTTCATTGAAGCTGTGACGACCTGCGCTACCGCGGTGACCGGAGGTCCCGAATTTCACCGCATGTTCCGCATTGCTCACATCCGGCTGCAGCACGTAGTACTGGGCCGTCAGTTGAGCGACGTTGATCAAATCACTCTGCTGTGCGGGTTCACCCGCACGGGTATGGTTTGCCATTGCCTGGTCCTTCTTATGCAAGGGTTAGATTGTCAGTATTAGATGGTACCGCAAACCTTCTCAATCAATTCCGCCGGGAATTGCATTGACTGCATGATGTGTTCGACCATGCTGCATTTACGGCCCGTATTGGTATTGGTAATGACCCAGTATGGCGTATCCGGAACCTGTTTTGGTTTCGTCTGATTGCCGTTTTTCAGCAGCGTTTGCTCGTCGGCAGCAAAGTAGACGCGGGTACGGCCATGAAGGGATTCGGTTGCCTCAGCAAACGCATTGTTGTCCAGAGAGTACAGCGTGGTCAGCACCAGCATGAAGCGGTTTACCGCTTTCTTCTGCTCTGCATACTCGTCGGAGAGCAGCAGTTCGCGCATGGCACGGACTTTATCTTTGGCGGATTTAACCGTTTTCACCTCAGCAACGGGGGCAGCAGCGGGCGCCGGAGCGGCAACCGTTTCTGCTTTGACGACCGGCGCGGCAGCGACGGCTGCGGGCTGGGAAGCGGCGGTGAATTTCAGCATACGCCGTAAAATGTCGGACGCGCTCTCGCCAATGCGCAGAGTATGGGCTGCAATATAGCGATAGAGCTCGTCATCAACTTCGATCGTTTTCATCTTAATCCGGTGCGATAATTTTTCTGAATACAGTTTATTGGGATTATAAAGTCAAAACCCAACAGCGGGTAGCGCCAAACCAGGGGCACGGCAAAATTCGGATGAGTTCCTCACTTGCCCCTGAGCGTTAGAATGTTCAACATGATACCCTAACCCGACAATGCGAAAAAAAGAACTTTGCTATGAAATTGAATTTCCGAGCGCAAACTGCACAAAACCTGCACAATAATTCCCCCATCGTCCTGGTCCACGGTCTGTTCGGCAGCCTGGATAACCTCGGCATTCTCGCCCGCGACCTGCTTGCCGATCACGATGTCATTCAGGTCGACATGCGTAACCACGGTCTGTCGCCGCGTTCCGACGATATGAGCTATCCGGCCATGGCGCAGGATTTGCTCGATACTCTCGACGCCAACCAGATTGAGAAAGCGACATTCATCGGCCATTCAATGGGCGGAAAAGCGGTGATGGCGCTGACCGCACTGGCCCCGGAGCGCATCGACCGCCTGGTGGCAATCGACATTGCGCCAGTGGATTACCACGTGCGTCGTCATGATGAGATTTTTGCCGCCATTAACGCCGTCACCAGCGCGGGCGTCTCCACGCGCCAGCAGGCAGCCACGGTGATGCGCGAGTATCTGCATGAAGAAGGCGTGATTCAGTTTCTGCTGAAGTCGTTTGTTGACGGTGCCTGGCGCTTTAACGTGCCGGTGCTGTGGGAGCAATATCCCCATATCGTCGGCTGGGAAACCATTCCGGCCTGGGAACACCCTGCGCTGTTTATTCCCGGCGGCAATTCACCGTATGTCACCGAAGCCTATCGTGACGATCTGCTGGCGCAGTTCCCGCAGGCGAAAGCGCACGTGATTGCCGGGGCGGGTCACTGGGTTCACGCCGAAAAACCGGACGCCGTGCTGCGCGCCATTCGCCGTTACCTCGCTGAGTGATTAAAAATGCATCGACCGCGCGCCAGAATGGCCGTGGTCGTTGGCGTGCGGGTTTCACTGTTGTATGATTGCGCGCTGTCTGCACCGGGCACCGTCCGGTAGCTTGTTTCCCCGAAGTCACTCAGAACCATGGCAAAAGAACAAACGGACCGTACGACATTAGATTTGTTCGCAAATGAGCGTCGGCCGGGAAGACCCAAAACCAATCCGCTTTCGCGTGACGAACAGCTCCGCATTAATAAGCGCAATCAGCTCAAACGCGACAAAGTTCGTGGGCTTAAGCGCGTCGAGTTAAAGCTAAACAGCGACGCCGTTGATGCGCTCAACGAGCTGGCGGCAGCCCGTGAGATGAGCCGCAGCGAACTCATCGAAGAGATGCTGATGAGCCAACTGGCGCTGCTGCACGGGCAAGGGAAAGTCTGAAATACCCCCCCAGAACGCACTTTCATGTAGCAGAGTGTGCAGTACGGCACGATAGCTGTTTCCGCCCGCTTCTCTGTTCTGCTATGATTGCCCTTATCTGTGGGCAATAAGCCACCACCATATCATTAAGTTTCAAGAGGTTATTTTACTCATGGCAATCGTTGGCATCTTCTTCGGTAGCGACACCGGGAACACCGAAAATATCGCAAAAATGATTCAAAAACAGCTTGGTAAAGATGTCGCTGACGTTCACGACATTGCCAAGAGCAGCAAAGAAGACCTGGCAGGCTATGATATCCTGCTGCTGGGTATCCCAACCTGGTACTACGGTGAAGCACAGTGCGACTGGGACGATTTCTTCCCGTCTCTGGAAGAAGTTGACTTCAACGGTAAGCTGGTCGCCCTCTTCGGCTGTGGCGATCAGGAAGACTACGCGGAGTACTTCTGCGATGCGCTGGGTACGATTCGCGACATCATTGAGCCAAACGGCGCGACCATCGTTGGTCACTGGCCAACCGCAGGCTACCACTTCGAAGCGTCGAAAGGCCTGGCCGATGACGACCACTTCGTGGGTCTGGCGATTGACGAAGACCGTCAGCCGGAGCTGACCGCCGAACGCGTTGAAAAATGGGTTAAGCAGGTTGCTGAAGAGCTGCACCTCGACGAAATCAAAAACGCCTGATGATATTGAGGCGCGATAACAAATCGCGCCTCATTAATAGGTAAAAGCAATCAAAATAATAGCTACATTTTTTTAACTTTTCAGCGCATACCTGTACAATATCTTCTGATTTAGCGTAGGTTCATCGCTCTGTTTGTCGGTGACGCCTCGTTTTTGAAAGCTTAGTTTACCCAAGCCTTGCTGTTTTCATTTATCCAGGGTCATTCTATAATGAGACGCATTAAAACGGGTGAATTCTCTGTGATACTTTCGCTGATGGAAGTTAATCGTTTAGCAACAGGACAGATTCCGCATGACTGACAATAATACCGCATTAAAGAAGGCTGGCCTGAAAGTCACACTTCCACGGTTAAAGATTCTGGAAGTTCTTCAGGAACCGGATAACCACCATGTCAGCGCGGAAGACTTATACAAACGCCTGATCGACATGGGTGAAGAAATTGGCCTGGCCACGGTTTATCGTGTCCTGAACCAGTTTGATGACGCGGGCATCGTGACCCGTCACAATTTTGAAGGCGGCAAATCCGTTTTCGAACTGACCCAGCAGCATCACCACGATCACCTGATTTGCCTCGACTGTGGCAAAGTGATCGAGTTCAGCGACGAATCTATCGAAGCTCGCCAGCGTGAAATTGCCGCCAAACACGGAATTCGTCTGACCAACCACAGCCTTTATCTTTATGGCCACTGCGCTGAAGGCGACTGCCGTGAAGATGAACATGCTCACGATGGTGTAGAGAAGTAACTTCCCCCCTCGTTAAAAAGCCAGCGCCATGCGTTGGTTTTTTTTGCCCTTCGTTCGTATTCAGCCATAAAAAAACCGCTGCAAGCAGCGGTTTTTTCAGTTATTAGCATTCGCCTTATCTTATGGCTTCACGGTGTTATTGCTGCGAATTTCCTGCCACATCTTATCGCATTTGGCTTTTACGGCCTGGTCGTTACCGGTACGGGTTGCCTGAATACACTGCTGGTAATCCAGCACGCGTACGGATTCCTGATTAGCAAACTGTTCATGCTGTTTCTCTTTTTTCAGCACGTTCAGCACGCTCTGGCAGGCCTGGATTTTGTCCGGATTGCCTTCAGCGGTGTTAATGCACGCGCTGTAGGCATCCTTCAGCTTACTGTCTTCTTTCGGCGTGGATGGCTGAGCGCAAGCGGTAAGGCCAGCGGCCATCAGGGCAACAATAATCAGTTTTTTCATACGATGAGCCTCTTAGCGGCGGCAGAGGCTTCCCCCTGCCGCATCATGCATCAGAAAATAGTGAACGGTGCGATAACCATGAATTTCACGTCACGCTCATCCTGGAAGATGTTGCCGTAACCACCGCCCCAGCTTGGGATGTCGGAGTGGTTGTCGTACTGAGTGAAGTGCAGTTTGAAGAGGGTACCCTTCGCGCGGCCTTCCTGTACGGTATACATGGCATCCAGGCTGTATGCAGATTCTCTGATCGTATTGTTTTTGTTGTAGTAGGCATCCGGGTTCATCTGCCAGGTCGCTGGTTTCGCATCCCATGCATAGACGTAGGATGCACCCACTGCCCAGCCAGGAAGATTCCAGTTCTTCAGGTCATACATACCACCGAAGAAGACCGCTTTTTCGCCGTTGGCGTTGAAGTCAGAGCGGTTATCCCACCAGATATCCAGACGACCGTTAGATGACGCGTAGGTCGGGGTCATACGCTGCAGGAAGTAGCCCTGCTGACCGTCAGCCTTAACCCAGGTCCCTTCCAGACGGAAGTCGAACACTTCGTTCAGCTTATAGCCAAATGTTAACGCCTGCAGCCACGCGGTGCCGTCGTAAATGTCGTTCACGCCGTGATCGCTCACTTTGTCACGGGTACCATAGAACTGGTAGCTGGTAGTCAGCGGGCCGCCAGGGATATCAAATTTGTAGCTTGCTTTGGCGAAGTACTGGTCGACATAACCTTCCGCCTGACCGAATGCCGCTTCCAGCACCAGGTCATTTTTAAAATCGTATTTCGCACCGATAGAGTGCAGGTAATCAACTTTGGTCTTCTTATCATTCTGATAGAAGTTATCCATCTCCAGATGCCATGGCGCCTTGTACTCATTGGTCCACATGTAGGAGAAGCTCAGCGCGCCATTGTCGCCGTAGTCAAAGTTTGCCCCGGCTTCAGCGCCCTGGTAAGTACCCGGCATAAAGCTCCAGTGCGGTGCCAGCAGGGTTTGACCGGTTGGTTGAATGTAACCCGCACGCGCCCAGGTTGGGCCAAGTTTAAATTTAGCTGCCGCTTTATACAGGCTGATACCGCTCTTATCGCCGCTGTAATCTTCGCTATAGCCTTTATTTTTTGACGAGAATGCAATTTCGTTCGGGTGACCGCTTTCGCTACTTTCCGCCATTTCAATCGCGGTAAAAGCAGCAATATCAATACCGAACATGTCAGCCGCATAACCCGACTGGAAGTCGAGGTTGGCGTTCCAGGTGGAGTGAGAAAGGTTGGTTTTATATTTGTCGTGGTCGGTCACATCTTTACGGTCACGCTCACGCTGCCAGTAGTAGATGCCGCCGGTTAATGTTGAATCATCAATGAACCCTTCTGCCTTCGCTTCCGGAGTCATCACAAAGCCTGACATCGCTGTCACACCGGCGATAGCCAGCGCCAGCGTACTACGTTTGCCACTAAACGTACGCATAGTTATATCCTCTTTGACTTTTAAAAATGCCGCTGCAAAGCAGAAGCAAAAAAATAAAACGCTAAAAAATGAACTTCTGGAAAAAAGGTGTTTCAGTACACTGATAGACTATTTTTCGCGACGCGAATTATCAATCCTTTTCCGCAACAAGAGTGCAGGATTATGACAAAGCGCACATATTTGGTTTCAATGTGTAACGTAATGCATTGTTAACATTTGCACAGGCCAGCCCTTGCGGGGCTTGGATGAAATGTTAATGAGACCGTTTACATTGAAGATCAGGGGTGGGTAGATGTAAAAAAGTGCGAACGTACCAGATCCAGGAAAATATTATTAATTCGCATCGCGAAACTATAAAAAAGAACCGGTTTGCACATTACCGGAACAGAAAGGAACGATATGTTGCCATCGGCGCCAGGGGCATATGACCAGGCAAAAAAAACGCCGCAAAAGCGGCGTTTTTCATGTTGGATCGGCGAGTATTAGCCAACCCAGGTATCACGTAAACCAACGGTACGGTTAAAGACCAGCTTGTCTGCCGTGCTGTAGCGGCTGTCGAGGCAGAAGTAACCCTCACGCTCGAACTGGTACGCTTTACCGGCCTCAGCGGCCTGCAGAGACGGCTCAGCATAGCCCTGCTTGATAACCAGTGACTCAGGGTTCATCACCGCCAGGAAGTCTTCTGCGGCGCCTGGGTTCGGTACGCTGAACAGACGATCGTACAGGCGAATCTCTACCGGCAGCGCGTGCGCGGCGCTAACCCAGTGAATCACGCCCTTCACTTTGCGGCCATCAGCCGGATCTTTGCTCAGGGTATCAGCATCGTAGGTACAGAAGATGGTGGTGATATTGCCTTCGGCATCTTTCTCCATGCGCTCTGCTTTCACCACATAGGCGTTACGCAGACGCACTTCTTTCCCCATCACCAGACGCTTGTACTGCTTGTTCGCTTCTTCACGGAAGTCTGCGCGATCGATCCAGATTTCGGCGCTAAACGGCACTTCACGGCTGCCCATTTCCGGTTTATTCGGATGGTTAGGCATGGAAACCATTTCGCTCTCACCCTGCGGATAGTTTTCGATCACCAGTTTTACCGGATCGATAACCGCCATCGCGCGCGGCGCGTTTTCGTTCAGATCTTCACGAATGCAGGATTCCAGCGACGCCATCTCAATGGTGTTGTCCTGCTTGGTCACGCCGATGCGCTTGCAGAACTCGCGAATGGAGGCGGCGGTGTAGCCACGGCGACGCAGACCGGAGATGGTCGGCATACGCGGGTCGTCCCAGCCTTCGACATGTTTTTCCATCACCAGCTGATTCAGCTTGCGCTTGGACATCACGGTGTATTCCAGATTCAGGCGCGAGAATTCATACTGGCGCGGGTGAACCGGAATGGTGATGTTGTCCAGCACCCAGTCGTACAGACGACGGTTGTCCTGGAACTCCAGCGTACACAGCGAGTGGGTAATGCCTTCCAGCGCATCGCTGATGCAGTGAGTGAAGTCGTACATCGGATAGATGCACCACTTGGTGCCGGTCTGGTGGTGATCGGCAAATTTAATACGGTACAGCACCGGGTCACGCATAACGATAAACGGCGAGGCCATATCGATTTTGGCGCGCAGGCACGCGGTACCTTCCGCGAAGCCGCCGGTACGCATTTTTTCGAACAGCGCCAGGTTCTCTTCTACGCTGCGATCGCGGAATGGGCTATTTTTGCCCGGCGCAGTCAGCGAGCCGCGATATTCACGGATCTGTTCCGGCGTCAGTTCGTCAACGTAGGCCAGGCCTTTGTTGATAAGTTCAACCGCGTAGGCGTGCAGCTGATCGAAGTAATCCGAGGAGTAGCGAACGTTGCCTGACCAGTGAAAACCTAACCACTCGACATCGTTTTTGATCGACTCTACGTATTCGATATCTTCTTTCACCGGGTTGGTGTCATCGAAACGCAGGTTGCACTGGCCCTGGTAGTCTTTCGCGATACCAAAGTTCAGGCAGATAGATTTCGCGTGGCCGATGTGCAGATAGCCATTCGGCTCTGGCGGAAAACGTGTATGCACCGTGTTGTGCTTACCGGTTGCCAGATCTTCATCGATGATCTGACGAATAAAGTTAGTCGGGCGGGCTTCAGCCTCACTCATCGTGGATTCCTCAAAGCGTAAACAACGTATAACGGCACATGATCTTATAAGCCGCGCCCGGAGACAACTATTAGTTGCACAAAAAGGCGTTGTACCGATGAATATGGGGGAATTTACGGCAAAAAAAAGCGGCGGAGGAATTCCCCCGCCGCTTAAGGCATTAATCTACTTTACTCAGGAGCGATTATTTACCTTTAATCTCATACAGCGGCGTCTGACCCGCAACCACGTGACCTTCGGCTTTAATCACCAGACCGCCGAAATCATCGCTGTTACTGCATACGACTGGGCTGATCATTGAGCGTGCATTCGCGTTCAGGAAGTCCAGATCCATTTCCAGGATTGGCTGACCTGCTTTGACTTCCGCACCCTCTTCAACCAGGCGGCTGAAGCCTTTACCTTCCAGCGCTACGGTATCGATACCCATGTGGACAACGATTTCCGCGCCTTTATCTGTTTCCAGACAGAACGCATGGTTGGTGTTGAAGATTTTCACGATAGTGCCCGCAGCCGGGGAAACAACGATGTTGTCCGTCGGTTTCACCGCAATGCCGTCGCCGACCGCTTTGCTGGCGAACGCTTCGTCAGGCACCTGCTCCAGCGCCACCACATCACCGGTAATTGGCGAAACCAGCGCTTCAACGGTTGCGGCGTTAGCCACTGCCTGCGGTTTTGCCGCAGCAGGTGCCGCAGCCGGCGCGCTGTCAGCAGAAGCAGCGGCAACCGGGCCACGTGCAACCACTTTCTTCATCGCATCGCCAATCGCTTCTGCTTTCGCACCCACGATAACCTGGATGGTTTGTTTGTTCAGTTTCACCACGCCGGATGCACCCAGGCGTTTACATACTGCGTCACTCACCTTCGCGGAGTCGGCAACGGTCAGGCGCAGACGGGTAATACAGGCGTCAATCGCTTTCAGGTTGTCAGTACCACCAACGGCAGCAATGTAGCTGGTCGCCAGTTGATCCAGACCTTCTTCCGTGTTGCTGTTGGCTTCGTTGGTCACAACGTTTTCGTCTTTATCTTCGCGGCCCGGCGTTTTCAGGTTAAACATGCGAATAACCACGCTGAACAGCACGAAGTAGATAACGAAGAACACCAGACCCATCACCACCAGCATCCAGACGTTCTTACTCGCTGCCGGCAGGCTGTACATCAACACGTAGTCGATAGCACCTGCGGAGAAGGAGAAGCCCGCGTGGATACCCAGCAGCGTTGCAATGAACAAGCTCACGCCGGTCAGAATCGCGTGCAGGAGGTACAGTACCGGCGCCAGGAACATGAACAGGAATTCCAGCGGCTCGGTCACACCGGTCAGGAACGCGGTGACGGCAACAGACAGCAGCATACCGCCGACCATCGGACGACGCGCTTTTGGCGCTGCGAAGTACATCGCCAGTGCCGCACCCGGCAGACCAAACATCATGATCGGGAAGAAGCCGGACATGAACATACCCGCGGTGCCGTCACCCGCATAGAAGCGGTTGATGTCGCCGTGGAATACCGCACCCGCCGCGTTGGTGAACTCACCAATCTGGAACCAGGCGATAGTGTTCAGAACCTGATGCAGACCGGTTGGGATCAGCAGACGGTTGATGAAACCAAAGATACCGGAACCCAGCGCGCCCGCGCCGACGATCCACTCACCGCCCGCATGGATAGCGTTCTGCACCGGCGGCCATACGTAGCCGAAGATGGCAGCCAGCACCAGACAGAAGAAGCCGGTTGCGATCGGCACAAAACGTTTACCGCCGAAGAAGCTCAGGAAGTCAGGCAGTTTGATACCCGCCCAACGGTTATAAACGGCACCACCGACCAGACCGGTAATGATACCGGCCAGCACACCCATGTTAATGGCTGGGTTGATAGTCACCATTGCTTTGGTCAATACGAAATAACCTACCGCACCCGCCAGCGCTGCCGCACCCGCGCTGTCTTTTGACCAGCTGGATGCCACACCGATAGCGAAGATTAGCGCCAGGTTATCAAAGATAGACCCGCCCGCCTGTGCGATAAACGCGACGTTGAGTAAATCTGGCTGACCAAATCGCAGCAACAGCGCCGCAACTGGCAGCACGGCGATAGGGAGCTGTAACGCCCTACCGAGTCGCTGGAAAAAACCTAAAATATTCATCTTATTCCCCCTACGAGACCCCGAGACGGCTCATTTAATCTAAGCCATTTTTTTATTGTGCAAAAAAGCATGACACTGCGATGTCTTGTAAACTGCATTTACACCTGTTCAGGCATCAGAGTGTGTGAAAATTTAATTCGTATCGCAAATTAAACGCGTTCTTTTTGTGACTATAGTCACCAAATATTGTTCTCACCACTCCCTTTCACTGGCTAACTATGAAAACTTATTTTATCATTCAAAAAATCAAAACGGATTGCTCCCTATCGATGCAAACAGGTTACGCTTAGAGAGTGCACGGAGACGCCATCCGCCAACTTCTTACATTTTACATTTGAGGTGAAGAATGAGACTGATTCCTCTCGTTAACGCTGAACAAGTCGGCAAATGGGCTGCTCGCCACATCGTTAACCGCATCAACGCATTTCAACCCACCGCGGACCGTCCGTTTGTCCTCGGACTGCCAACCGGCGGTACCCCGCTGGCGACCTACAAAGTGTTAGTCGAAATGCATAAAGCGGGCCAGGTTAGCTTTAAACATGTTGTCACCTTTAACATGGACGAATATGTCGGCCTGCCAAAAGAGCATCCGGAAAGCTACCACAGCTTTATGCACCGTAACTTCTTCGATCATATCGACATTCCTGAAGAAAACATCAATCTGCTGAATGGCAACGCGCCAGATGTTGACGCAGAGTGCCGTCGCTATGAAGAAAAAATACGTTCTTACGGCAAAATTCACCTGTTCATGGGCGGTGTGGGCAACGACGGCCACATTGCGTTCAACGAACCGGCATCGTCACTCTCTTCCCGTACCCGCATCAAGACGCTGACTCACGAAACCCGCGTGGCAAACTCCCGCTTCTTCGATGGCGACGTCTCTCTGGTGCCAAAATATGCGCTGACCGTTGGCGTGGGCACCCTGCTGGATGCCGAAGAAGTGATGATCCTGGTGCAGGGCGCGCCGAAAGCGCTGGCGCTGCAGCAGGCGGTTGAAGGCAACGTTAACCACATGTGGACCATTACCTGTCTGCAGCTGCACCCGAAATCGCTGATCGTTTGCGACGAACCGTCCACGATGGAGCTGAAAGTTAAGACCCTGAAATATTTCACTGAATTAGAAGCTGAAAATATCAAAGGTCTGTAATGTCTTACCCGTCCCACGCCGCGGCGTGGGACAACATTTTTTGAATACCGGGGGTCGTAATGTATGCATTAACCCATGGCCGGATTTTTACCGGTCACGAAATTCTGGATGACCATGCGATTATCGTCGCCAATGGCCTTATTGAACGTATTTGCCCACTGGCTGATGTACCAGCGAACGTCGAACAGCGTTCCGTAAATGGCGCCATTATCGCCCCTGGTTTTATCGACGTTCAGCTTAACGGCTGCGGCGGCGTACAATTCAACGATACTGCCGAAGCGGTGACCGTTGAAACGCTGGAAATTATGCAAAAAGCCAATGAGAAATCTGGCTGCACCAGCTTCCTGCCGACGCTGATTACCACCAGCGACGACCTGATGAAACAGGGCGTACGCGTGATGCGTGAATATCTCGCCAAACATCCGAACCAGGCGCTGGGCTTGCACCTCGAAGGCCCGTGGCTAAACTTGGTGAAAAAAGGCACCCATAATCCGGAATTCGTGCGCAAGCCAGATCACGAACTGGTGCAATTCCTCTGCGACAACGCTGACGTGATCACCAAAGTGACCCTGGCGCCAGAGATGGTCGCACCGGAAGTGATTACCGCGCTGGCTAACGCCGGTATCGTGGTTTCCGCCGGGCACTCCAACGCCACGGCGAAAGAAGCGCGTATCGGTTTCCGCGCGGGCATCACCTTCGCCACCCACCTGTTTAACGCCATGCCGTACATGTCTGGCCGCGAACCAGGCCTGACCGGCGCAATTCTCGATGCGAACGAAATCTACTGCGGTATCATTGCTGATGGCCTGCACGTGGACTACATCAATATCCGTAACGCCAAACGCCTGAAAGGCGATAAGCTGTGCCTGGTCACCGACGCCACCGCACCGGCAGGCGCCAATATTGATCAGTTCATTTTTGCCGGTAAAACAATATACTACCGCAATGGTCTCTGCGTAGACGAAAACGGCACCTTGAGCGGTTCATCGCTGACGATGATCGAAGGGGTCCGCAACCTGGTCGAGCACGCTAACATTGCGCTGGACGAAGTGCTGCGTATGGCGACGCTCTACCCTGCTCGCGCGATCGGTGTTGAAAAGCACCTCGGCAGCATTGCCCCGGGTAAAGTGGCGAACCTGACCGCATTCACCCACGACTTTAAAATCATCAAGACCATCGTTAATGGCGACGAGGTCGTTACTGAGTAAGAGAAAGTATGACATCAGGCGGACAAGCTCAAATTGGTAATGTTGATCTCGTAAAACAGCTTAACAGCGCGGCCGTTTACCGCCTGATTGACCAGCATGGGCCAATCTCGCGGATTCAGATTGCCGAGCAGAGCCAGCTTGCCCCCGCCAGCGTAACCAAAATTACGCGTCAGCTTATTGAACGCGGCCTGATCAAAGAAGTCGATCAGCAGGCCTCCACCGGGGGCCGCCGCGCCATTTCTATCGTCACCGAAACCCGCAATTTCCACGCGATTGGTGTCCGTTTGGGCCGCCACGACACCACCCTGACGCTGTACGATCTGAGCAGCAAGGCGGTTGCCGAAGAACACTACCCGCTGCCGGAGCGCACTCAGGAAACGCTGGAACATGCGTTGCTCAACACCATTGCCACCTTTATTGAATCGTGCCAGCGTAAAATCCGCGAGCTGATCGCCATTTCGGTGATTCTGCCCGGTCTTGTCGACCCGGAAAGCGGCATTATTCGCTATATGCCGCATATCCCGGTCGAAAACTGGCATCTGGTGGAAGCACTGGAAAAACGTTTCAAAGTCACCTGCTTTGTCGGCCACGACATCCGCAGTCTGGCGCTCGCGGAGCACTACTTTGGTGCAAGCCAGGACTGTGAAGACTCCATTCTGGTGCGCGTGCACCGCGGTACCGGCGCGGGCATTATCTCTAACGGGCGTATTTTTATTGGCCGTAATGGCAATGTGGGTGAAATCGGCCATATTCAGGTTGATCCGCTCGGCGAGCGCTGCCACTGCGGTAACTTCGGCTGTCTGGAAACCGTGGCTGCGAATGCCGCCATTGAGCAGCGCGTGCGCCATCTGCTTGAACAGGGCTACCAGAGCCGAATCACGCTTGACGATTGCCACATCAAAACCATCTGTAAGGCGGCCAATAAAGGTGACCCACTTGCCACCGAAGTTATTGAGCACGTGGGGCGCCATCTCGGGAAAACAATTGCCATCGCCATCAACCTGTTTAACCCACAAAAAGTGGTAATTGCCGGTGAGATCATCGAGGCTGACCGCGTGCTGTTACCCGCCATCGAAGGCTGCATCAATACTCAGGTTCTGAAGGCGTTCCGCAAGAATCTGCCGGTGGTGCGCTCGACGCTCGACCATCGCTCCGCGATTGGCGCTTTTGCGCTGGTTAAACGCGCCATGCTGAACGGGATTTTGCTGCAACATTTGTTGGAAGGTTAGTCGCAAATCAACGAGTAACGCGCTGCAAACGTTGATACAGCGCATTTTTAAACTCATCCTCGCTAGAACATCCCCCACTTCCGGATTAACCTATTTGCCAAATTTTGCATTTAGGTTAATCTTATGGAAAAGAGAACGCCGCATACCCGTTTAGACACCATCCAAAATCTGGTCCGCGATGGACGGGTATGTATCACAAACACAGCGTTAATCAGCGCATCTCAAATCGGATTCCAGTCAAAACGAGAAATCTTTGAGGTTGTGATGGCTCTGAAAACAGGCGATTTCTACAAAAGTATGACGGCCTACCATGATCACACATGCTGGCACGATGTCTATCGTCCCACCTATAAGGGACTGCCTCTCTACATTAAATTCATCGTATCAGGCAGCCTCCTGATAGTGTCATTTAAGGAGTTGTAAAATGAAATGTCCTCTATGCGGTGGTGCAGAGCTGAAACACGAAAAGCGTGATATTCCCTATGAATACAAAGGGAACAAGACTGTATTTCACGATGTTAAAGGCCAGTACTGCGATAACTGTGGCGAAATCATCTTCGATAAGGGTGAAGGCGAAGAGTATATGGCGGGCATGGTGGAATTTAACCGGCAGATCAATGCCCGTGAGGTGGATCCTGCATTCATAGCCCGGGTACGTAAAAGTCTTGAACTCGACCAACGCCAGGCGGCTGAAATCTTTGGCGGCGGTGCGAATGCTTTTAGCCGCTACGAAACGGGACGCATTGCGCCGCCTAAGCCGCTCATATTGTTATTTAAGACGCTAGAAAAGCATCCAGAATGGTTCGAAGAGCTGAGAAAACAAGCGTAAAGCGTGAGAGAACGGCGCAACGAAGAGGCAGGCAGAAAGATAACGTGTATAATTACGCCTCTTCAAAAACAAACGCCAGGTAGTCCATGACCATTCAGAATGTAATCTGTGATATTGACGGCGTGCTGATGCACGATAACGTCGCCGTGCCGGGCGCGGCAGAATTCGTCGCGCGCGTACTGGATAAAGGTATGCCGTTTCTTTGTCTGACTAACTACCCTTCACAGACGGGTCAGGATTTAGCGAACCGTTTCGCCACCGCAGGCATCGACGTGCCTGACAGCGTATTTTACACCTCCGCCATGGCTACCGCCGATTTCCTGCGCCGCCAGGAAGGCAAAAAAGCGTACGTGGTCGGCGAAGGCGCATTGATCCACGAACTTTATAAAGCCGGGTTCACCATCACCGACGTCAACCCTGACTTCGTTATCGTGGGTGAAACGCGCTCCTTTAACTGGGAGATGATGCACAAAGCGGCATTCTTCGTGGCCAATGGCGCACGCTTCATTGCAACCAACCCGGACACGCATGGCCGCGGCTATTACCCTGCCTGTGGCGCACTGTGCGCCGGCATCGAAAAAATCTCAGGCCGTAAGCCGTTTGTCGTTGGCAAGCCAAGTCCGTGGATCATCCGCGCCGCGCTTAACAAAATGCAGGCGCATTCAGAGCAAACGGTGATCGTCGGCGATAATCTCCGCACCGATATTCTGGCCGGCTTCCAGGCTGGTCTGGAAACGATTCTGGTCCTTTCTGGCGTCTCCACCGTGGATGACATCGATAATATGCCGTTCCGGCCTTCGTGGATTTATCCGTCTGTGGCGGAAATCGACATCCTCTAATAGATTCACATAAATTATTGGTAGATGGATATACAGCACCATATTCATTTACCAATAATATAAATACAAAATATAAATTCATATCAGCAATACTAC
>NZ_JANEWH010000045.1:0-35503 GCF_028069715.1 Kluyvera sp. Awk 3
GTGTTTATCCAGATATTTAAAATTATCCAGAGAGGGAAACACCGCTTTTAGTGCTGTGGGCGTTCTGAAATACCCTTTTGCTAACACATTTCCCAGAGCCACGAGTTCCGTTTTATGTTGCGGAAATTTATCCCCCGCATCTTTCAGTGCTTTCAGTGTTATGAGGTGCATTCTTCATCAGGTCCGTTGACAAATTGGCAATATCATAGCAGGAGTTGCCATTTTGGCAACATTATCTGCCTTAGTGAGTGGCAACGACATTACGTCAAAAACCACCAGGCACAATGGGGGAAGCCTATTTAGAGAGGGGGAAATGTATGATTTGGGAGCACGATTCCAACAGAATGCCGGATAAAGCGGCTACGCCACTATCCGGCATTTTATGCCGTTAACCGTATTAACGACGACGACCTAACTTCACCGCTTTCAGAATCACAAACTTATTATTCGTCGCGATAGTCTCGCAGTTGCCAAAAATCTTCTTCAGTTTGTGGAAGTAGTCGAGGTGACGGTTGGCCACGATATACAGCTCGCCGTTAATCTTCAGGCAGCGGCGGGCGTGGTGGAACATCTCCCAGGCGATATTATCGGTCAGCGCGTGCTTCTGGTGGAACGGCGGGTTGCAGAACACCGCGTTGAAGCGGAATGGCTCGACGCCGGAGAGCGCGTTGTTGATCATAAACTCGCTGCGATCCAGCGCATCCGGCAGGTTCGTCTCCACGTTCAGACGGCTGGAGGCCACTGCCATCGGCGACTCATCAACAAACACCACCTTCACCTGCGGGTTTTTCGCCAGCAGGGTCATGCCCAGTACGCCGTTGCCGCAGCCGAGGTCCACAATCTCCCCTTCCAGGTTTTCCGGCAGGTACTGCATAAAGAAGCGCGCGCCGATATCCAGCCCGGTACGGGAGAAGACGTTCGCGTGGTTGTGGATGGTCCAGTCGGTGCCTTCCAGCTTCCAGCTCAGGGTTTGTGCGGCGTCGGCCAGCGCCGGTTTGGTAAAGGTGCCGTTAATCAGACGCGCCTTTTTCCATGCCAGCGTGGTGGTGGTTGGGCCCAGAACCTTCTCGAACAGTTCCAGCGTCGAGGTGTGGATGTCGCGCGCTTTCGCCCCGGCGATAATGCGCGTTTCTGGCGTCACTACTTCACGCAGCGCGCGCAGCTGCTGCTCCAGCAGCGCCATGGTTTTCGGCAGCTTAATCAGCACCACGCCGGGCGCCTGCGGGTATTCCGCGGTGCTGTCGAGGAACTTGACGTTCGACTCGGCAATGTCGTTGTGGCGCAGGTTTTCACGGGTCGCCAGCTCGCTTAAATAGGAGTCGCCAATGCTGTACGGCGTATGCTCAGCCAACGCACAGGCCAGTGCGCCAAAGGTATCATTCAGGATCAGCACCGGGCCGCTAATTTCGGTATCGTCCAGCTGTTGCAGCAGATATTCATCCGCCGCTTCCCACGCCAGCAGCGGGTTAACGTCGTCCGTCTCCGGGAAACGTTTAAGTGTCAGTGAACGGAAACCGTTGTCTGTGTGGCTCATCGGCCCTCCTGAATGGTAAAATTTCGGCTTATCCCTGAAAAGGGTGCGTGAGTATACACTTTTTATGATTGGCATGGGTGAAGATGAACCAACTAACTTACCTCCAGGGCTACCCGGAACACCTGCTTTCTCAGGTGCGCACGCTGATTGCTGAACAGCGTCTGGGGGCTGTGCTGGAAAAACGCTATCCGGGCGCGCACGATTTCGCCACCGATAAAGCGCTCTGGCAGTACACCCAGGATCTGAAAAGCCAGTATCTACGCAACGCGCCGCCGATCAATAAAGTCATGTACGACAACAAGATCCACGTATTGAAAAACGCGCTGGGGCTACACACCGCGGTGTCGCGCGTACAGGGCGGCAAGCTGAAAGCCAAAGCGGAAATTCGCGTCGCCACCGTTTTCCGTACTGCGCCGGAACCCTTTCTGAAGATGATCGTGGTGCATGAGCTGGCGCATCTGAAAGAAAAAGATCACAACAAAGCGTTCTACCAGCTGTGCTGCCATATGGAGCCGCAGTACCACCAACTGGAGTTTGATACCCGCCTTTGGCTGACGCACCTTTCGTTAAAGGAAACTGCGTAGTCGGGCACTGGCAATGTCATAAAGGCGTGTTACATTGACGACAGAATCCCTTTATGGAGCCTGAAGGCGTTTATGATACGTTTCGCTGTGATTGGAACAAACTGGATCACCCGCCAGTTTGTCGATGCCGCCCATGAGACCGGCAAGTACAAGTTGACCGCCGTCTATTCCCGCAGCCTTGAACAGGCGCAAAGCTTCGCCAATGATTATCCCGTTGAGCACCTCTTTACCTCGTTAGAGGCGATGGCGCAAAGCGACGTTATTGATGCGGTGTATATTGCCAGCCCAAACTCGCTGCACGCGCCGCAAACCGAGCTGTTCTTGCGCCATAAAAAGCACGTCATCTGCGAGAAGCCGCTGGCTTCTAATATTGACGAAGCCGAGCGGGTGATCGCCGCGGCCCGCGAAAATCAGGTGGTGCTGTTCGAAGCGTTCAAAACCGCCAGCCTGCCGAACTTCCAGCAGCTCCAGCAGGCGCTGCCGAAACTCGGGCAGATTCGTAAGGCGTTTATCAACTACTGCCAGTACTCCTCGCGCTACCAGCGCTATCTCGATGGCGAAAACCCAAATACCTTTAACCCGGCCTTCTCCAATGGCTCGATTATGGATATCGGTTTTTACTGCCTGGCCTCCGCCATCGCGCTGTGGGGAGAGCCGCAACAGATTCAGGCTTCAGCCAGCCTGCTGGAGAGCGGCGTGGATGCCCACGGCGTTGTGATGCTGGACTACGGTGACTTCAGCGTAACGCTGCAACACTCGAAAGTCAGCGACTCTACCCTGCCAAGCGAAATTCAGGGAGAAGCGGGCGCGCTGGTGATTGAGAAAATCTCCGAATGCCAGAAAGTCTCCTTCGTGCCGCGCGGCAGTAAAGCGCAGGATCTCAGTCAGCCGCAGCATATTAATACTATGCTGTATGAAGCCGAGGAGTTTGCGCGCCTGGTCGAAAACAACGAAGTTGACCACCCGGGGCTGGAAGTCAGCCGCATCACCGCCAAAGTTCAGACCGAGATTCGTCGCCAGACTGGCGTCGTCTTCCCGGCGGATGCGTAAAGCAACGTAAACGGATATTGTCGGCCATTGACGAAATCAATGGCCTGTCATATTTTGTTACCTGCAAAGGGGAGTAACTTCCTTGTCGGTGGATCGTCATTACGATACGTGAAAACGTATCCGGTCGCCGGGCAACGAAAAAGGAATGCGTCAGCGCATTCTTTTTTTGTTGTAAGTGAGACCTTGCCGGAAGGCGAGGTCTATGCATAAAAAGCAACGGCTATCGTCTTCTGACGTTAGCCGTTTTTTTATGCGTAAGGAAATTTCTATGAATACTGTCGGCACACCGTTGCTCTGGGGCGGATTCGCTGTCGTCGTGGTTATCATGCTGGCCATCGACCTGTTTTTACAGGGGCGTCGCGGCGCTCACACCATGTCCATGAAGCAGGCGGCAAGCTGGTCGCTGGTCTGGGTCACCCTGTCGTTGCTGTTTAACGCCGCGTTCTGGTGGTATCTGGTCCAGACTCAGGGCCGCGCGGTGGCCGACCCTCAGGCGCTGGCGTTCCTCACTGGCTACCTGATCGAGAAATCGCTGGCGGTAGATAACGTCTTCGTCTGGCTGATGCTTTTCAGCTACTTCTCGGTGCCTGCCGCGTTGCAGCGTCGAGTGCTGGTGTACGGCGTTCTGGGCGCGATCGTACTGCGTACCATCATGATCTTCGCCGGTAGCTGGCTGATCTCCCAGTTTGAATGGCTGCTGTACGTTTTCGGCGCGTTTCTGCTGTTTACCGGCATCAAGATGGCTCTGGCGAAAGAAGATGAAGGCGGGATCGGCGATAAACCGCTGGTACGCTGGCTGCGCAGCCACCTACGCATGACTGACAAGATTGAGAACGAACACTTCTTCACGCGTAAAAATGGCATACTGTTCGCCACGCCGCTGCTGCTGGTGCTGATTCTGGTAGAACTGAGCGATGTGATCTTCGCGGTCGACAGTATCCCGGCTATCTTTGCGGTCACTACCGACCCGTTTATCGTACTGACGTCTAACCTTTTCGCCATCCTCGGCCTGCGCGCGATGTACTTCCTGCTGGCAGGCGTGGCGGAGCGCTTCTCGATGCTGAAATACGGCCTGTCGGTGATTCTGGTGTTTATCGGCATTAAGATGTTGATCGTCGATTTCTACCATATCCCTATCTCGGTCTCGCTGGGCGTCGTCGGTGGGATTCTGACATTGACGCTGCTCATCAACGCCTGGGTAAATCACCGTCATGATCTAAAAGAAAAGAAAATGTAAATTCTTTCCCGGCCGAGGAAGCAACGCCGGGACTCGCCCCTTACCGCCCGGGGCTGGCGTAAACGCCTTACCCGGGCCGCTCCATCTTTTGATTGTCGTCACACGTTGTAAATTATTAGTTAAATAATATGACACGTGGCGTAAATTTCAGCATTTTATGCTTCCCCAAACGAAGACTTTCCTTATACTCGATCGAGCAAACATATTTTTACATCCAGACATAAACGTAACAAATAATACGTCACTGGAAAGACACAACTCATCACTTTAAGGAATGCAATGATGACGAAACCTTCCGCATCATCCGGTTTTCTCCGTATTCTGACTCAGGGAAGTCTGGTGAAACAGATCCTGGTTGGGCTGATCCTGGGTATTATCCTGGCCGTAGTCTCCAAACCGGCCGCCATTGCCGCTGGCCTGCTTGGCACGCTGTTCGTTGGCGCACTGAAGGCCGTCGCGCCGGTACTGGTCTTAATGCTGGTGATGGCCTCCATCGCCAACCATCAACAGGGCCAAAAAACCAATATTCGCCCCATCCTGTTCCTCTATCTGCTGGGCACATTTGCCGCGGCATTAACCGCCGTGCTGTTTAGCTTCCTGTTCCCGTCCACCCTGCATTTAAGCGCGGCGGCAGAAGACATTGCGCCACCTTCCGGTATCGTCGAGGTGCTGCGCGGCCTTCTGATGAGCATGGTTTCCAACCCGGTGAATGCGCTGCTGAACGCCAACTACATCGGTATTCTGGTGTGGGCGGTTGGCCTGGGCTTTGCGCTACGCCACGGCAATGAGACCACTAAGAATCTGATCAACGACATCTCTAATGCCGTGACCTTTATGGTGAAACTGGTGATCCGCTTCGCGCCGCTGGGTATCTTCGGTCTGGTCTCTTCCACGCTGGCGACCACCGGCTTTAGCACCCTGTGGGGCTATGCGCAGCTGTTGCTGGTGTTGATTGGCTGTATGCTGCTGGTGGCGCTGGTGATCAACCCGCTGCTGGTGTACTGGAAAATTCGCCGTAACCCGTACCCGCTGGTGATGGCCTGTCTGCGCGAAAGCGGCGTCTACGCCTTCTTCACCCGCAGTTCAGCGGCCAACATTCCGGTGAACATGGCGCTGTGTGAAAAGCTGAATCTGGACAAAGATACCTACTCGGTCTCTATTCCGCTGGGGGCGACCATCAACATGGCCGGTGCGGCGATCACCATCACCGTGCTGACGCTGGCGGCGGTCAACACGCTGGGTATTCCGGTCGATTTACCGACCGCACTGTTGTTAAGCGTGGTGGCTTCTCTGTGTGCCTGCGGGGCTTCCGGCGTGGCGGGCGGCTCACTGCTGCTGATCCCACTGGCCTGCAACATGTTCGGTATCCCTAACGATGTCGCCATGCAGGTCGTGGCCGTGGGCTTTATTATCGGCGTATTGCAGGATTCATGCGAAACCGCGCTGAACTCGTCGACCGACGTTCTGTTCACCGCGGCAGCCTGCCAGGCAGAAGATGCTCGCCTGGAGAAAAACGCGCTCCGTAGCTAATCCCATCTCCCCTCCGCCGTCAGGTGGAGGGTTTTTCTTCCTGTACTTTCTTTTCCACCTTGAACGGGTCGATACCTTTACGCTGCATGCGCCAGAAACGAATGATATTCAGGCCGTTCATCACCAGAAAACTCCCCTCAATCAACGTGCCGCCAATCGAGCCAAGCCAGAAGTTGTGAATCACCCAGCAGGCGGTTGAACACCACATCACGCAGCGTACCGTCAGCCCTTTACAGCGAAACAGCGCCCAGGTACTGGCGACGGTCCCGGCAATCGGCAGCAGCTCCATCGCATGCTGCAATTTGCTGAGGCCGAGGATAAGGGTCAGCGCGATAAACACAAACATCACCCAAATACGGCGCGTATAGACCGAAATGAGGGTACGGATGACGTTGAGTTCAGCGCTCATCCCCGCGGGAAACGCGCCCATCAGAAAGAAGTGCACGCCGATAGTGGCGCTGTAGAGTGAAAGCTGAAACTTGAAGCGTCGTTCGTCGCGGTTGATAAAGGTGGTGATACCGATTAAAAACGCCAGAACGCCCACGCCCTGGGCAAGCCAATACGCAGTCATGGAAGGGGATCCCTGTTAAGCATGCATAAAAAAACGGCGCTTCAGAAGATGAAACGCCGTTTTATCGTATCAGATCACATTTTTATTACAACGTGACGCCGCTCTTAAAGATAGCCAGTTCGCGGAAGTCATTACGCTCGTTGCAGGTCTGCTTGCCGTTAGCGAAGTCGACGATGACATCAACAAACTCTTCCAGCAGTTGCGGCATCGCTTTACCGTGAATCAGTTGGCCCGCGTTGAAGTCGATCCAGTGTTTCTTCTTCTCCGCCAGTTCGCTGTTAGTGGCAATTTTCACCGTCGGCACAAAACCACCGTAAGGCGTACCGCGACCGGTACTGAACAGCACCATATGACAGCCCGCGCCCGCTAAGGCACTGGTCGCCACCGCGTCGTTACCCGGCGCGCTCAGCAGGTTCAGACCCGGCGTTTTCAGGCGTTCGCCGTAACGCAGAACATCAACCACCTTGCTGGAACCCGCTTTCTGAGTACAGCCGAGTGATTTGTCTTCCAGCGTGGTAATACCGCCCGCTTTGTTGCCCGGCGATGGGTTCTCGTAGATCGGCTGGTCGTGGGCAATGAAGTACTGCTTGAAGTCATTGACCATGGTCACCAGCTTGCCGAACGTTTCTTCATCGCGGCAGTGATCCATCAGCAATTGCTCTGCGCCAAACATTTCCGGCACTTCGGTCAGTACCGTGGTACCGCCATTGGCAATCACGTAGTCGGAGAAACGTCCCAGCATCGGGTTGGCGGTAATGCCGGACAGGCCATCGGACCCGCCGCACTCCAGACCAAACTTCAGCTCGCTCAGTTTGCCCGGCTCACGTTTGTCGTTACGCATCACGTTGTACAGCTGATGGAGATGTTCGATCCCCGCTTCCACTTCGTCTTCCTGGTGTTGGCAGACCATAAAGTGAACGCGTTCAGGATCGAACTCGCCAAGGGTTTCGCGGAACGCATCAACCTGGTTGTTTTCGCAGCCCAGGCCCACCACCAGCACGGCACCCGCATTCGGATGGCGCACCATGTTTTGCAGCATGGTGCGGGTGTTGATGTGGTCATCACCCAGCTGTGAGCAGCCGTATGTGTGGCTGAAGAGATGCACGCCGTCGATACCTTCGGCGTCATTCGTCTCTTTCAGAAAACGATTCTGCATCTGGCGTGCCATCGCGTTGACGCAGCCAACTGTCGGCAGGATCCACAGTTCGTTACGCACCCCTACATCACCGTTCGCGCGGCGGTAAATCTGCACGTCGCGATCGGCCGCTTGGGCAACTTCCGCCTGGAAATCAGGGTGGTAGCTATACGTGTCCAGGTCGCTCAGATTCGTGCGCGTGTTGTGAGCGTGAATATGCTCACCCGCCGCCACGTCCACCAGCGTATGACCGATTGGCAAACCGTATTTAATGACGTTTTCACCTTTCGCGATATCGCGTAAAGCGAATTTATGGCCACGAGAGACCGCCTGGCACAGGGTTACTGTCTGCCCATCAACGGTGACTTCGGTTCCTTCAGCCAAATCAGCGAGCGCTACCGCGACGTTATCCAGCGCATGGATCTTGATGTATTGCATACCTTCACCCAGACCTTAGTTCAGTTCAATGCCGAAGTAGTCACGCGCATTGTTAAAGCAAATATTTTTCACCATCTCACCCAGCAGCTGGATGTCGGCAGGCGCTTCGCCCGCGGCAACCCAACGGCCAATCATCTGGCACAGAATACGGCGGAAGTATTCGTGACGGGTGTAAGACAGGAAGCTACGGCTGTCGGTCAGCATACCGACGAAGCGGCTCAGCAGGCCCAGCTGTGCCAGCTGAGTCATCTGACGTTCCATGCCGTCTTTCTGATCGTTGAACCACCAGCCGGAACCGAACTGCATCTTGCCCGGCATACCTTCGCCCTGGAAGTTACCGATCATGGTGCCCAACACTTCGTTATCGCGCGGGTTCAGGCAGTACAGGATGGTTTTCGGCAGCAGATTCTGTTCGTTCTGCTTGCTCAGCAGTTTGGAGAGCTCTTCCGCCATCGGACGGTCGTTGATGGAGTCGAAGCCGACATCCGCGCCCAGCAGTTTGAACTGACGCAGGTTGTTATTACGCAGCGCGCCGATGTGGTACTGCTGTACCCATTCGCGACGTGCGTATTCAGCGCCGAGGAACACCAGCACGGCGGTTTTGAACTGCGCAACTTCGTGCTCGCTGAGGGTTTCACCCGCCAGGCGACGCGCCAGGATGCTGTCCAGCTCCGTTTCGTTGGATTCCGCAAACAGGACAACGTCCAGCGCGTGGTCGGACACTTTACAGCCGTGCGCGGCGAAGTGATCCAGACGCTTGGTCAGCGCGGTTTGCAGGTCGGCGAAACGACGGATTTCAGTGTCAGACACTTCGCCCAGTTTAGCCATATAGTCAGCGAAAGTGGCCTGCTCAATGTTGAAGGCTTTATCCGGGCGCCAGCTCGGCAGTACCTTCACGTCGAAAGAACCGTCTTTTGCAATGGTGGCGTGATGTTCGAGAGAATCGATCGGATCATCGGTGGTGCCGGCCATTTTCACATTCATCTGCTTCATGATGCCGCGCGCGGAGAATTTATCCTGCGCCAGCAGCTCATTGCACTGATCCCAGATTTCATCGGCGGTAGTCGGAGACAGCAGTTTCCCTGTGATACCGAACGGGCGACGCAGTTCCAGGTGGGTCCAGTGGTATAACGGGTTCCCGATAGTGTGCGGTACGGTCGCCGCCCACGCGTCAAACTTCTCGCGATCGGACGCGTCGCCGGTACACAGGCGTTCCGCGACACCGTTGGTACGCATCGCGCGCCACTTGTAGTGGTCGCCTTTCAGCCAGATGTCATACAGGTTTTTAAAACGGTAATCTTCCGCAACCTGCTGCGGCGGCAGGTGGCAATGATAGTCGAAAATCGGCTGGTCTTTTGCGTAGTCGTGGTACAAACGGCGAGCAAATTCGGTGTCTAACAGGAAATCTTCAGTCATAAACGGGGTCATTATCGTCTTCCTCTCAACGAGTGGGTCAGATGTTTATCTGTAATGCCGACAAAGTTATCACACCAATTTCGCCGAACCGAAGATTTTTTCGTGAGTTAGATCAATAAACCTTGACAAAAAATGACAGAAAAATCGCGAAAACGCCCCTGCAAGCCGCGCCACGCCTGGCCTGGCCTATCTACCCCTTAAACTCTATGGAAAATACCTCTTTTGTGACGGTATTCACCTTTTAAAGTTGTATGACAAGTTATCTTGCCCCCCGTCGAAACACATTGAACGACGGAATGTATTTGCGATGGTCGATACTGACACCTGATTGAGCGGTACGGATACCGAATTCAGCACACGTACTTACTGGCAAGTTCGGGCCGTACCGGGGAGCACTTCCACGGTAAGCCCTTCGAGAATGACATCCCCCGGCATAACGGGAAGATGGCTGCAGGACTCGCATTTATAACAACACGATGAGGTTTACATGCGTAAAATTAAAGGATTACGTTGGTACATGATTGCACTGGTGACGATGGGCACCGTGCTGGGTTACCTGACACGTAATACCGTGGCGGCAGCCGCGCCAACGCTGATGGCTGAGCTGCACATTTCCACACAACAATATTCATACATCATCGCTGCTTACTCCGCAGCTTACACCGTGATGCAGCCGGTTGCCGGCTATGTTCTGGATATCCTGGGTACCAAAATCGGTTACGCCTTCTTCGCCGTCGCATGGGCTATCTTCTGTGGCGCAACCGCGCTGGCAGGTAGCTGGGGCGGTCTGGCCGTGGCGCGTGGTGCGGTCGGTGCCGCAGAAGCAGCCATGATTCCTGCGGGCCTGAAGGCCAGCTCTGAGTGGTTCCCGGCGAAAGAGCGCTCTATCGCAGTAGGCTATTTCAACGTCGGTTCTTCTATCGGCGGCATGATTGCTCCGCCGCTGGTGGTATGGGCTATCGTGATGCACAGCTGGCAGATGGCGTTCATCATCTCCGGTGCGCTGAGCTTCATCTGGGCCATGTGCTGGCTGGTGTTCTACAAACACCCGCGCGATCAGAAAAAATTAACTGATGAAGAGCGCGAGTACATCATTGGCGGTCAGGAAGCGGCACACCAGACCAACAACGCGAAGAAAATGTCTCCGTGGCAGATCATTCAGACCCGTCGTTTCTGGGGTATCGCCCTGCCGCGTTTCCTGGCTGAACCAGCATGGGGTACCTTCAACGCCTGGATCCCGCTGTTCATGTTTAAAGTGTACGGCTTCGACCTGAAAGAAATCGCCATGTTTGCGTGGATGCCGATGCTGTTTGCTGACCTCGGCTGCGTTATCGGTGGTTACCTGCCGCCGCTGTTCCAACGCTGGTTCGGCGTGAACCTGATTGTGTCCCGTAAAATGGTGGTTACCATGGGCGCACTGCTGATGATTGGCCCTGGCATGATCGGCCTGTTCACCAGCCCATATATTGCGATTGCTCTGCTGTGCCTCGGCGGCTTCGCTCACCAGTCCCTGTCCGGCGCGCTGATTACGCTCTCTTCTGACGTCTTCGGTCGTAACGAAGTGGCGACCGCGAACGGTCTGACCGGTATGGCGGCGTGGATGGCAAGCACCATGTTTGCCCTGGTGGTGGGTGCGCTGGCTGATACCATCGGCTTCAGCCCGCTGTTCGCCGTACTGGCAATCTTTGACCTGTTAGGCGCGCTGGTTATCTGGACCGTCCTGCAGAACAAGCAGGCTGACGATGGCCAATCCGGCCAGAATCGTCCGGCCCAGCAGGCCACGCAAAACTAATCTGCGACCGAAGTTTGTTTTCGCTCAAGCCGCCTTGATCCAGGCGGCTTTTTTCATGCCAAATTGTGGTGAGTGGCTCGCAAAAGTGGTATAACAAATTCAATCTGCCGTACCCTGCCTGGAGAGTATATGGAAATCGCCGACGCACGTCGCTTATATCAGCAACTTGCCGCTGAGCTGAAAGAACGCATTGAGCAAGGCGTTTACCTTGTGGGCGATAAACTGCCTGCTGAGCGCTTTATTGCCGATGAAAAAAGCGTCAGCCGCACCGTGGTGCGCGAAGCCATCATTATGCTCGAAGTTGAAGGGTACGTTGAAGTTCGCAAAGGCTCCGGCATCCACGTTATCTCCAATCAGCCGAAGCATCATCAGGCGCCGGACGAAAACCTGGAGTTCGCTAACTACGGGCCGTTCGAGCTGCTGCAAGCGCGCCAGCTCATTGAGAGCAACATCGCTGAATTTGCCGCCACCCAAGTCACCAAGCAGGACATCATGAAGCTGATGGAGATCCAGGAAAAAGCGCGCAAAGAGAAATGCTTCCGCGACTCCGAGTGGGATCTCCAGTTCCACGTGCAGGTCGCCCTGGCGACGCAGAACACCGCGCTGGCCGCGATCGTTGAAAAAATGTGGACCCAGCGTGTGCATAACCCGTACTGGAAGAAGCTCCACGACCATATCGACGCCCGAACCGTCGATAACTGGTGCGACGATCACGACCAAATCCTCAAGGCGCTCATTCGCAAAGATCCGCACGCGGCGAAGATTGCCATGTGGCAGCATCTGGAAAACACCAAGCTGATGCTGTTCAACGAAACCAGCGATGATTTCGAGTTCAACGCCGACCGTTACCTGTTCGCCGAAAACCCGGTCGTTCACCTCGATACCGTCGCCATCGGCGGTAAATAAATCGTTCTTTTTTTCGACAAGGCTTGCCTGACTTTCTGTGTGGGTAAGCCTTTGTAAATCCCCTAGCCTCTCTCCGCACGAAACCGCAAAATCAATCTGCAACAAATTGCAATTTCTATGACGTGAAACCACGCCGTTTGTTACAATTGCGTGCATTTTGTCGTTTCGACATTGAGTAAAAGATTATTTCGCCAAAACAGGGACTGTTCAGCGCGTATTTACCGCGATGCTATTAAAATAGAAACAGAGAAGACGTCGCAGCGCGTTCAGGCATTACGTTAATCGATGTACCAGGAATCATGAATGGAACTACTAACCCAACTGTTAAATGCCTTATGGAGCCAGGATTTCGAGACGCTCGCAAATCCCTCGATGATCGGCATGCTCTATTTTGTCTTGTTTATGATCCTGTTTCTGGAAAACGGGCTGCTGCCTGCCGCCTTCCTGCCGGGCGATAGCCTGCTGGTGCTGGTTGGCGTACTCATTGCCAAAGGCGCGATGGGCTTCCCGCAAACGATATTTCTCCTGACGGTCGCCGCCAGCCTCGGCAGCTGGATTGGCTATATCCAGGGCAACTGGCTGGGCAATACGCGTATCGTCCAGAACTGGCTATCGCATCTTCCCGCCCATTATCACCAGCGCGCGCACCATCTGTTCCATAAGCATGGTCTGTCTGCCCTGCTGGTTGGCCGCTTTATCGCTTTTGTCCGCACCCTGCTGCCGACCATCGCCGGGTTGTCCGGGCTCAACAACGCGCGCTTCCAGTTCTTTAACTGGATGAGCGGCCTGCTGTGGGTTTTGATTCTGGTCTCGCTGGGTTTCCTGCTCGGTAAAACGCCTGTCTTCCAGAAATATGAAGACGCGCTGATGTCCTGCCTGATGCTGCTACCGGTAGTGCTGCTGGTCTTTGGACTGTGCGGTTCGTTAATCGTGATGTGGAAGAAAAAATACGGTAATCGAGGATAATCATGGCGTCGAACCGCATTCAGCTTCGCCGGTTTGCATTGAGCCTGAGCATCATGCTGATGTTGTGCATGCTGCTCTGGATGTGGGCCGCGCTGCAGCGTGAAGAGTCCACGCTCGCGATTCGCCCGATTAGCCAGGCCAGCATGCCTGATGGTTTCTCCATCTCGCACCACCTGGATGCCAACGGCATTCGTTTTAAAAGCATTACCCCGCAGAATGACTCGCTGTTGATTACCTTTGAATCCAGCGAGCAAAGCGCAGCGGCGAAGCGCGTGCTGGATAGCACCCTACCGCACGTCTACGTTGTCGCTCTACAGGATGAAGACAACGATCCGCAAAGCTGGCTGTCACGACTGCGTGACACCTCACATCGATTTGGCTAAAAACTTCCAGGAATCTGAATAATTTCACTTACTTTGGTGATTTAGTCTTTTACTTACTATGCTTAGTATTGTGGGTGCCGTCTCGGTACTCACCTACTGGGAAAAGTACATTCCAGATGTACTGTGCAAAATGGAAGATGAATACATGAAATACCGCATCGTACTTGCGCTTACTCTCGCTTGTCTTAGCGCGAGCGCAGCAGCAACATCACTCTGCCAGGAAAAAGAGCAGGACATTCAGCGTGAGATTGGTTATGCCGAGAAGCATAACAATCAGAACCGTATCAACGGCCTTAAAAAGGCGCTGAGCGAGGTGAAAGCCAACTGTACTGATAGCAAGCTTCGCGCCGATCATCAGGAAAAGATCGCTGAGCAGAAGGACGAAATTCGCGAGCGCGAGCAGGATCTGCGAGACGCGAAGCAGAGCGGCGATGCGGAAAAAGTGGCTAAACGCGAGCATAAGCTGCAGGAAGCCAAAAAAGAACTTAACGCGCTGGAATCACGCGCGTATTGAGTGTGTGGAACCCCAACAGGAGAGAGACGATGGCTAAAGATTCAACCTCAGATCAGTTACGTGCAGAGCTGAAAGCCCTGTCAGATACTCTGGAAGAAGTCCTGAACGCTTCCACCGATAAATCCAAAGAAGAGTTGAGCAAACTGCGCAGCAAAGCGGAAAGCGCGCTGAAAGAGAGCCGCGACCGTCTGGGCGAAACGGGCGATGCCATTGCGAAGCAGACCCGCGAAGCGGCGGCGAAAGCCGACGGCTACGTCCGCGAAAACCCGTGGACCGGTGTTGGCATTGGCGCCGCTGTCGGCCTGGTGCTGGGCGTACTGCTGACGCGCCGTTAAGCATGAGTGATTCTCAGCACGCGCAGGGTCCCGGGAAAAACGTCCTCGGCATTGGTCAGCGCATTCTCACCTTGCTGGTTCAGATGGTTGAAACGCGACTCCGCCTGGTGGTCGTCGAGCTGGAAGAGGAGAAAGCCAACCTCATCCAGCTGCTGTTAATGGCAGGGTTAACCCTGCTGTTTACCGCTTTCGGCCTGATGAGCCTGCTGGTGTTGATTATGTGGGCGGTCGACCCGCAGTATCGTTTACACGTGATGATTGCCACCACCGGCACGCTGCTGCTGTTGGCGCTGATTGGCGGCATCTGGACCCTTCGCAAGGCCCGACGTACCACGTTACTGCGACATACGCGCCACGAGCTGGCCAACGACCGCGCCCTTCTTGAGGATGAAGAGCCATGATGAGCCCACGTCAGGAACGGGAACAGCGCAAAGCGTTTCTGCTGCGCCAGATTCAGCAGCAGCGGCTGGATCTCAGCGCAGGTCGCCGCGACTGGCTGGATGTCACACAGGTTTACGATCGCGGCTGGAGCCGTCTCGTCAGTCTGCGCTCGTGGGTGATGGTCGCCAGCAGCGCCATGGCCGTGGTGTCGCTGCGCCACCCTCGCTTCCTGGTGCGCTGGGCGCGACGCGGCATTGGCGTCTGGAGCACCTGGCGAATGGCGAAGAGCCTGCTGCGCAAAGCAGGCTGATTCGGCAGCTTTCTCACAACATAAAGCCCCGTAGACAGCACGCAGATACGGGCTTTTTCTGCTGTTCATACTTTCGATCCTGTCAGCGTTTGCTGTCACAGGACAGGCATTCCTGCTCCCCTCTGTCCGTCACCGCCTCCACCGCCAGACCTCATTGCTCAGATTCTTTGAAGAAGTTCAACAGTTTTCCTTGCTAACAATTGCCATACGTCGCAGTTATATTTCTCTCCATCGACAGCAGCAACGCGCTATCGACGTGTAAATGCTGAATAAATTGGTTTAACTACCCGCAAGGTTCTCTGGAGAGAAAGATGAAAAAATTAGAAGATATCGGTTTCCTGGTTGCTCGTATTCTGATGCCAATTCTGTTTATCACAGCTGGCTGGGGCAAAATCACCGGGTATGCGGGTACACAGCAGTACATGGAAGCGATGGGCGTCCCAGGGTTCCTGCTGCCGCTGACCATCCTGCTTGAGTTTGGCGGCGGTCTGGCAATTCTGTTCGGTTTCCTGACCCGTACCACCGCGCTGTTCACCGCAGGCTTCACCCTGCTGACCGCGTTCATCTTCCACAGCAACTTTGCTGAAGGCATGAACTCGCTGATGTTTATGAAAAACCTGACCATCGCTGGCGGCTACCTGCTGCTGGGTATCACCGGTCCGGGCGCATTCAGCATCGACCGTGTACTGAATAAAAAGTGGTAAGCGCACTATACTGAATGAACAAAAAGCGAGGAGATATCTCCTCGCTTTTGCTATCTGAAGGAGAACATGATGGGACAATTAATCGACGGCGTCTGGCAGGATACCTGGTATGACACCAAATCCACCGGCGGGCGTTTCCAGCGTTCAGTCTCCGCCTTTCGCAACTGGCTAACCGCCGACGGCGAACCGGGCCCGACCGGCAGCGGCGGCTTTGCAGCCGAAAAAGATCGCTATCATCTGTACGTTTCTCTCGCCTGCCCGTGGGCGCACCGCACGCTGATTCTGCGTAAACTGAAAGGGCTGGAGCCGTTTATCTCCGTTTCGGTCGTTCACCCGCTGATGCTGGAAAACGGCTGGACTTTCGACGCTGATTTTCCGGCGGCAACCGGCGATACGCTCTATCAGCATCAGTTTCTGTACCAGCTCTATCAACATGCCGATCCGACCTATTCCGGCCGCGTGACCGTTCCCGTACTGTGGGACAAGAAAAACCAG
Organism: Kluyvera sp. Awk 3; assembly: GCF_028069715.1. Taxonomy (NCBI): domain Bacteria; kingdom Pseudomonadati; phylum Pseudomonadota; class Gammaproteobacteria; order Enterobacterales; family Enterobacteriaceae; genus Kluyvera; species Kluyvera sp. Awk 3. Next base: position 16,282 of record NZ_JANEWH010000045.1, read on the forward strand.
ACCATCGTCAGCAATGAATCCGCTGAAATCATCCGCATGTTTAATACGGCGTTCGATGCGCTCGGCGCGAAAGCGGGCGACTATTATCCGCCCGCGCTGCGTGAGCAAATCGACGAGTTAAACGGCTGGATCTACGACACCGTGAATAACGGCGTCTACAAAGCGGGCTTTGCCACCAGCCAGGCAGCCTATGACGAAGCCGTAGAAAACGTATTTGTCTCGCTCGACCGTCTGGAGAAAATCCTCGGCCAGCAGCGCTACCTGACAGGCAACCAGCTCACTGAAGCTGATATCCGCCTGTGGACCACGCTTATCCGCTTCGATCCGGTGTACGTCACCCACTTCAAGTGCGACAAACACCGCATCAGCGATTATCTGAACCTGCACGGCTTCCTGCGCGATATCTATCAGATGCCGGGCATCGCGGAAACCGTGGATTTTGGCCATATTCGCAACCACTATTTCCGTAGCCACAAAACCATCAATCCGACCGGTATTATTTCGGTAGGCCCGTGGCAGGATCTGGATGAACCGCACGGCCGTGACGAGCGTTTCCGTTAAGCACACCGGGCATCGGTCCTCGATGCCCAATTAATTCACGCCATCAATATTTACCATGTTTTCATTCACGTCTATCCTTAGCTTGATCGCTTTAAAAACAAGTGATTAATGGTCAACTGAGGCAAAAAAATGGATTGGTATCTCAAGGTTCTACGTAATTACATTGGGTTTGGCGGCCGCGCCCGTCGCAAAGAGTATTGGATGTTCGTGCTGGTGAACGTCATTTTCACGCTGGTGTTGGGCGTGGTGGATAAGATGCTTGGCTGGCAGCGTGCTGGCGGTGAAGGGATCCTCACCACCATTTATGGTGTTCTGGTCTTCCTGCCCTGGTGGGCAGTACAGTTCCGCCGTCTGCATGACACCGATCGGTCGGCGTGGTGGCTGTTACTGCTGATCATTCCGGTGATCGGCTGGATCGTCATTCTGATCTTCAACTGTCAGAACGGGACGCCTGGCGACAACCGTTTTGGACCGGATCCGAAACGCTTCTCCTGATCCCGGCCAGGCATAATTCGGGGTTTTGTAGGCCTGATAAGCGCAGCGCCATCGGGCTATTCGGCGTCGATCGCCGGATGGCGGCGTAAACGTCTTATCCGGCCTACAACTCTATTTCGCGGTTAGCAGCTTTTGGATCTCACGCAGGCACCAGGACTTCGCTTCGCCCATGCTGTCGCGCCGCCAGGCCATAATGATGTCAATCTCGCTGGTGTACTCCGGGCTAACTACCCGCAAACGCCCTTCGGCAATATCCTGTTCCACCAGCGGATATGGCATGGTCGCCACGCCCAATCCGGCAAGCAACGCCTGACGTTTTTCTTCCATCGAGGTCACCGTCAGACGCGGCTGCTTATCCAGCAGCTGTACCGTCAGCACCGGGCGCTCGCGCGCGGTATCGGCAATCGCGACGCCGCGATACTTCACGCGCGTCACCTCAGACAGCGGTTCGGCCTCCTGATGAATCGGATGGTCCGGCGCCGCAACGTAAACGTTCATCACCGAATAGAGCTTGCGCGAGTTGATCTCCGTCGAAGAGCGGAAATGCATATCCGGCGCGATGACAATATCCGCCCTTCCCTGCTCCAGACGCTCCCAGGCGCCCGCCAGCACTTCAGTAATTATCGACAGTTGAGTGTTCGACTTGGTCGCCAGTTTCTCCACCAGCGGGAACAGGGTTGGCGTAGGGATCAACGCTTCAGCCACAATGGTGAGGTGCGTTTCCCAGCCGCGCGCCAGCGCTTCGGCATCGGTGGTCAACTTATCCGCCGCTTCCAGCAGCACGCGGCCGCGTTCCAGCAACATGCGCCCAACGTTGGTGAATTTTGTTCGATGACCTGAGCGGTCAAATAACACCACGTCCAGCTCTTCTTCCAGCTTTTGCATGGTGTAGCTTAATGCCGAAGGCACGCGGCCCAGCTCGTCTGCCGCGGCAGCAAAGCTGCCACGCCGGTCGATGGCGTCCATTACTCGTAGTGCTTCCAGCGTCAGTGCTCTTTCTTTAGCCATGGCGTGCTCATTCAGGAAATTTGAACATACCGGGCAGAATATCTGGCTAACAATGCAGCGTCCATACCTTTACCATTGATTTAGTGTAAAGGAGGGTCAAGAAGATGATTACCACAAGAACAGCGAAACAGTGCGGACAAGCAGACTTCGGTTGGCTACAGGCCCGCTATACCTTCTCTTTTGGGCACTACTTCGATCCGAAACTGCTGGGCTATGCCTCTTTGCGCGTGCTGAATCAGGAAGTGCTCGCCCCCGGCGCGGCCTTCCAGCCACGCACCTATCCGAAGGTCGATATTCTGAACCTGATTCTGGAAGGCGAAGCCGAATACCGCGACAACGAAGGCCACCATATTCAGGCCAAAGCCGGTGAGGCGCTGCTGATCGCCACCCAGCCCGGCGTGAGCTATAGCGAACATAATCTGAGTAAAGATAAGTCGTTGACCCGGATGCAAATCTGGCTGGACGCCTGCCCGGAACGTGAAAACGCGCGGGTGCAGAAACTGAAGTTAAAAGAGGCGACGCACCAGCTGTTAGCCTCTCCTGACGGCAGTCAGCACAGCTTACAGCTGCGTCAGCAGGTGTGGCTACACCATATCGAACTGGCAAAAGGCGAGCAGGTGAATCTGCAACTACATGGGCCGCGCGCCTATCTGCAGTCGATTCACGGTACGGTTCACGCACTGGCGCATGACGCGGAGAAACAGGCGTTAACCTGTGGCGATGGCGCCTTTATTCGGGATGAAGCGAATATCACACTTGTTGCCGATACCCCTCTGCGCGCTTTGCTGATAGATTTACCGGTGTAGTTTTTTCAGGATAGCGGAAGTCAAATGAGTAAGCGAAACCATAAAAAGCAGCAAACGGTGAAAGCCGTCGTCATGTCTCAACCGGTTAGCGCGCCAAAAGAGTTTGGCGTTGAAGAGATGCTGAGCGAGTTAGAAGCCATCGTCGCCGAGGCGGAAAACCGCCAGGCAGAAGAGCGAGCGGCCTGAGAAAACGCCCCGGCCTGCACCGGGGCAAACGGCTAGTTCAGCTTGCTGGCCATAATTTGAATCACCTGCCGATCGGTTTGCTGCATCGACTGACAGGCCAGCGCGCAGAGGTTGGATATCGACTGCTCGACGTCGTGCGCCACAATCCCCTCATTGCCGGTGACCGCGGTTTCATCCAGCGCCATCAGCACCGCTTTCCACGCCGACGATACGCTGGTCGATACCTTCATCGCACAGCTGTTTGACGCACCATCGCAGATAATCCCGCTGACATCGCCAATCATGCTGCTGATCGCCATTGAAATAGTGCGATAGCTGCCGTCAATCAGCCAGCAAATCCCCGCGGCCGCGCCCATCGATGCCGTCGTGGCGGCGCAGAGCGCGGACAACATCGGCAGCTGATGGTGGATGTAGATGGCCGTCAGGTGCGAGAGAATCAACCCGCGCGCCATTTTTTCCTGCGAACAGCCCAAATGTTCAGCGACCACCACCACCGGCATGGTGGCGGCAATGCCCTGATTACCAGAACCTGAATTGCTCATGGCCGGCAGGCAGGCTCCGCCCATACGCGCGTCAGATGCGGCCGAGGTGCGGATCATAATGTCGGACAGCAGATCCTTGGCCAACAGACCGCGTTCACGCTGACGCTGGAGCGTCGCGCCAATATGCAGGCCATACTGCGCACGCAGCCCTTCGTGAGAGAGCGCGCTATTGAGCAGCGCCGCGTCGAGAATAAAACTGATATTTTCAAACGGGACCTGCTCAGCAAACTCAACCACCTGCGCCAGCGTGACCTCCGCCAGCGACGAGGTGGATTGCTCTTCCCCGGCGCTGGCGCAGCCGCTGGCATCCAGCAGCGTGACGCCGTTTTTCACGATCCGTACCACTCGGGTATGACCGCCTGCAATCGTCACCGTGGCCGACTCCGCGTCGGTATACACCGTGGCGCTGGCATACAACACATCCTCGCACGGTTCCTGAATCGAGACCGACACCCTACCGCTCGCCAGCAGCGTTTTCCCGGCCGCGATGGCCTCAACCGAGGCGCTTTTTAATACCTCCAGCCCCGCCTGCGGATCGCCGCCTAACGCGCCTACCGCCGCGGCAATCGGTAACCCCACCATGCCGGTCCCCGGCACGGTAACGCCCATGCCGTTTTTCATCAGGTTGGGAGAGACTTTGGCGTCAATATGAGTCACCCTTCCCGCCAGATGCGAGGCGGCAATCGCGCTGGCCAGAGCCAGCGACACCGGCTCGGTACAGCCCATCGCAGGCTTCACATTTTGTTTAACCGCTTGAATCAGGGTATCCCACAGCGGATTCATCGTTACTTCAACCATCTTAACCATCCAAAATCAGGAGAATGCCAGGAACGGAGAGACGCAGAGCAGCAGGCCAGTGATGATAATGATCACCAGCGAGGCCCCTTTGTATTTATGCAGCGCCGGAACTTTGTAAACCAGCCAGGCAGGAATCAGACAACCCACCATGCCGAAGATAGGGCTGCAAATGGAAGTGAAGCTCAGCACTGGCGCATTCAGCACGATCGCGCTCCAGGCCAGCAGGATGGCGAAGATCATGATCCCACGCTGTACCAGCTTCTCATTGATCTTTTCCATCGGCATTTTACGACGCAGCAGGTTAATCACGATCCCTTGCGTCGCCTCGCGAAAGCCGAGGTAGACGCCAAAGAACGCGGTCATCACCGCAAAAATGTTGAGAATCACGCTCACCACGGTGACCCAGGCACCGGTGCTACCGTTGATGAACTGCGCGGCAATCGCCAGCGCGGAGATATTTTGCTCGTAGGCTTTAACCGCTTCGTCGTGTCCCATTGCCAGCGTGAAGGACACGGCATAGAAAAAGACGACGACAAACAGAATGCCGAAGGCAATGTTCATCGCCCGCAGCGCTTTATGACGCGCCACTTCGCGGGATTTTTCCTTCGAGCGGTAAGAGATAACCATCGGGCTGAGCGTCTGAATAAACAGGATAGATGTCAGCGTAAACGGCAGCGTGATGATCGCGTTTTTCACCAGCAGGCCCATCGGCGGTAGCGTACCGGCGTTGTACAGGTGCCACATCCCCACCATCGACACGCCCAACGCCGCCACCACCAACAGCTTGGTTAGCACCATAAAGCTGGAAACTTTAAACAGCAGTTTCTCACCGCGCGAAGAGATTGCGACCAGCACGCAGATCAGCACCAGACCATAGAACGGGTTTTCCGACAGCAGACCATCGGTGACGCCGAAGGTATGCAAATAAGAGGCGCTGTCGTTGGTGATGGCCGTGGAGTAAACAAACATCCAGATCACCAACATAATGAAGTACAGCGCGCCGAGTAAAATCCCCCAGTTTTTTCCCAGGTAGCCGCTGATCACGCTCGGGTAGTCTTTACACTCCGGCGACTCGGCCAGGGTGTTGATAAACAGTCGCTGAAACAGGTACATGGCCGGATAGCCGACGATGGAGGAGAGCAGGAAGACCCACAGGCCCATCAGCCCTACCTGCACGGGTAAAAAGACGATGCCCGCGCCGATAGCCATCCCAATGCTCATGATGACCCAACCCACGTCGGTACTGTCGAACTTTATTGCTGCCTGCCATTCACTTTCTGACATGCCCGCTCGTGCGGCCGCCGCCGAGGTGTGCGTCGGTGAAACTGAGATTGTTTCCATAACAAATTCTCACTCTTGGTGTGTAGGGTTTATTGTTCTGATACAGATTGATATTTCAAAAAAACAAATCATCACAGGCTTATTCACTGCTTTTTCCTGGAGTGTGAAGATCATAGCGCGGGTTAAGGAGAAAAAACTTGCAACTCTTTGCCCGGAAAAAAGCGATAAGGAGAAATTCATGCCATGAATAGCGAGAAATCAGCCAGCTTATTTCTCTTTTTACGAACAATGGAGGAGAAAACATATTTTTCCATGCCGCAGAATTTTATAACAAACTGTTTTTTAATGATATTTTGAGAATTCTCTATTCCCTTACCCCAACAACGTAAAGGGATTTTGTGAACCCGGACAACAAAGAATGTTAATGAAATGTGACGCCGGATTAAGACAAAAAATGAGGGCTATCACAACATCAGGCCATTTCAGTTAATAACTCTATTTTTTGTATGGATATAGTAAACAATCAGAAGATTTCGCTAACAAAATGGGGAAGTTACTGGAGCGATCGCTGAGGGATAAAAAAGCAAAACCCCGCCGAAGCGGGGTTTTTTAAGAGGTGAAACTGACCGATAAGCCGGGTTCTGTCGTGGACAGTCATTCATCTAGGCCAGCAATCGCTCACTGGCTCAAGCAGCCTACCCGGGTTCAGTACGGGCCGTACCTTATGAACCCCTATTTGGCCTTGCTCCGGGTGGAGTTTACCGTGCCACGGACTGTTACCAGCCGCGCGGTGCGCTCTTACCGCACCCTTTCACCCTTACCTGATCCCGCTTGCGCGGGCCATCGGCGGTTTGCTCTCTGTTGCACTGGTCGTGGGCTGTTACACCCCCCAGGCGTTACCTGGCACCTTGCCCTATGGAGCCCGGACTTTCCTCCCCTCCGCCCGTCTCCCCCGAAGAGGACGACGACGAAGCGGCGACTGTCTGGTCAGCTTCGGCGCGCAGTATAGAGGGTTTGCGCGCCGATGTCACCTTTCCGTCAGCATTCCCACCCGCAGGGTGGCGGCAATGTTACGGGAGGTGAGATAAATATTGTCCGCCGCATCGCGGAACGCCTCTTCCAGCGAGCCAATGCGGTTCAGTACGCTGAAGACCGAATCAATGCCGTACTGATGTACCACGCCAACGTCGCGAGTCAGGCTACCGGCAATGCCGATCACCGGCTTATGGTATTTTTTTGCCACGCTGGCCACGCCCACCGGCACTTTGCCGTGAATGCTCTGACTATCGAGTCGCCCTTCGCCGGTCACCACCAGCGTGCAGTCGTGAATATGTTCTTCCAGATTCAGCGCCTGGGTGACGATCTCAATTCCGCTGCGCAACTCCGCGCCAAGAAATGCCATCAGCGCCGCGCCCATGCCGCCTGCGGCCCCGGAGCCAGGCACGTCTTTCACATCGACCCGTAGCGATTTTTGAATCACCTCGGCAAAGTGCGCCAGGTTACGGTCCAGTTCGGCAATCATCTCTGCCGTCGCCCCTTTCTGCGGCCCAAAAATGCAGGACGCGCCAAACGGCCCGGTCAGCGGGTTAGTCACATCGCAGGCAACGCGGATTGTGCAGGTCTGTAGACGCGCATCCAGCCCGGCAATATCAATATGATTGAGGCTCATCAGACTGCCGCCGCCAAAGCCTATCGCCTTCCCGTTGGCATCGCACAACTTTGCTCCCAGCGCCTGAACCATGCCGGCGCCGCCGTCGTTGGTCGCGCTGCCGCCAATGCCGATAATGATGTTCTTCACCCCGCTTTCCAACGCCTGGAGAATCAGCTCCCCGGTACCGTAAGAGGTGGTAATCAAAGGGTTGCGTCGTTCCGCGGGCACCAGCGCGAGGCCGCTGGCAGCAGCCATTTCGATAAACGCCGTACCGCCGTCGCCCGAAATTCCCCACTGTGCCGTAACGACATCGCCAAGCGGGCCGGTGACGGTCGATGTCATCGCGCGCCCCTGCGTCGCCGCAATCATCGCCTCAACCGTTCCTTCTCCACCGTCGGCGACCGGGACGGACACAAACTGCGCTTCCGGAAAGATTTCCCGAAATCCTTTTTCTATCGCCAGTGCTACCTCGGTGGCAGAAAGGCTTTCTTTATAAGAGTCTGGGGCGATTACGATTTTCATATCTGAGCCTATTAGCGCGCGACGCCGGATGACGCATCACCGTTCCGGCCTACCTTGTGAGCCCGACGCCGTCGGGCCCAACGTCCTTAGCGAGTCACTTCCACTTTCGCCAGTTTTTCGTAGTAGCAGGCCAGCGCGCTATGGTCGGCAGTACCCAGACCATCGGCACGCAGCGCCTGCATCATTTCCATCACCGCCGCCGTCAACGGGAGCTGCGCGCCCACGCCGTGGGAGGTGTCCAGCGCGTTGGCCAGATCTTTAATGTGCAGGTCGATACGAAAACCCGGCTTGAAGTTTCTGTCCATGACCATCGGCGCTTTGGCATCCAGCACGGTGCTGCCCGCCAGGCCGCCGCGAATCGCCTGATAGACCAGATCCGGGTTCACGCCCGCTTTGGTCGCCAGCGTCAGCGCTTCCGACATCGCCGCGATATTCAGCGCGACAATCACCTGGTTTGCCAGCTTGGTGACGTTGCCCGCACCGATTTCACCGGTGTGAACCACTGAACCCGCCATCGCTTTCATCAGGTCGTAGTACTTGTCGAAAATCGCTTTATCGCCGCCCACCATCACCGACAGCGTGCCATCAATCGCCTTCGGCTCGCCGCCGCTGACCGGCGCATCCAACATATCAATCCCCTTCGCCTTCAGCGCATCGCTGATTTCACGGCTTGCCAGCGGCGCAATAGAACTCATATCAATCAATACGGTGCCCGGCTTCGCGCCTTCGATAATGCCGTTTTCACCCAGCGCCACTTCTTTGACGTGCGGCGAGTTTGGCAGCATGGTGATGATCACGTCACACTGCTCGGCAATCGCTTTTGGCGTGGTCGCGGTTTCCGCGCCCGCCGCAATCACTTCGGCAATCGTTTCAGAATTACGGTCAGCAACCACCAGTGAGTAGCCCGCTTTCAGCAGGTTTTTGCTCATCGGTTTGCCCATGATACCCAGACCAATAAAACCAACTTTCATCGTCATTTCCTCAATTTTGCGTTAATTCGGTAGGGGTTACTTTTTAAAGGCATCCGCCAGTTTCTGCGTCCCGGCGCGGAACACGCCCAGATCGCTGCCCACGGCCACAAAGGTGGCGCCCCACTCCAGATAGCGGCGCGCATCGGCTTCCACCGGCGCCAGAATGCCGCTGGGTTTACCGTGCGCTTTCGCACGGGCAAAAATATGCTGGATAGCCTGCTGCACTTCCGGATGCGAGGCGTTGCCGAGATGCCCCAGCGCGGCAGCCAGGTCACTTGGGCCAACGAAGATCCCATCCACACCGTCGGTGGCGGCAATCGCATCGACGTTATCGACACCCAGTTGGCTTTCAATCTGCACCAGGATGGTGATGTTCTTGTTGGACTGCGCGAAGTAGTCCGCTACGGTGCCGAACATATTGCCGCGATGCGAAACGGATACGCCGCGAATCCCTTCCGGCGGGTAACGCGTGGAGGAAACCGCCTGCGCCGCCTGCTCCTGCGTTTCAACGAATGGAATCAGGAAGTTGTAGAAACCGATGTCCAGCATACGTTTGATAATCACCGGCTCGTTGGTCGGCACGCGCACCACCGGCGCGCTCTCGCTGCCCTTAAGCGCCATCAGCTGCGGGATTAATGTCGTCACATCGTTCGGCGCATGTTCACCGTCCAGTACCAGCCAGTCGAACCCGGCCAGGCCTAACACTTCGGTGCTGATTGGGCTGGAAAGTGCGGACCAGCAGCCAATCTGAACCTGTTTTGCAGCCAGCGCCGCTTTGAATTTGTTAGGGAAAATCGCGTTATCCATGTTCATTACCTTAAGTTAGTCGCAGCTTACTTCCGCAGCTCGAGACGTTTGATGTCGCCCACCACGAACAGGTAGCAAACCATCATCATCAGTGCGGAACAGCCTACAAAAATCAGTGCGCCATTGAAGGAGTGCAGTTCACTCACGATATAACCAATCACCAGCGGGGTGACGATGGAGGCCACGTTGCCAAACACGTTAAACAGACCGCCGCACAGGCCGACAATTTCTTTCGGCGCGACGTCGGAGATGACCGGCCAGCCGAGTGCGCCAAAGCCTTTTCCGAAGAATGCCAATGCCATCAGCGTGACGACCAGCGCAGTGTTGTCGGTGTAGTTGCACAGAATAATCGTCGAGGCCAACAGCATGCCCAGTACGATAGGCAGCTTACGCGCAAAAGTCAGCGTACAGCCACGGCGAATCAGGTAGTCAGAGAACAATCCACCCAACACGCCGCCGGCAAAGCCGCACAGTGCAGGGATGGACGCCACCAGACCCACTTTCAGAATCGACATGCCTTTATCCTGCACCAGATAAATCGGGAACCAGGTGAGGAAGAACCAGGTGATGGTGTTTAAGAAATACTGGCCAAAGAAGATACCTAACATCATACGGCTACTGAGCAACTGTTTGATGTAATCCAGCTTCGGACCTTTCACTGCGTCGCTACCCGGCTTTTTGTGGTCCATATCGACCACCGCGCCATTGTCGGCAATGAATTTCAGCTCTTCTTTAGACATCCGCGGATGGTCGGTCGGGTTATGCACAAACTTCACCCACATCCCGGTCAACAGGAAGCCAATCACGCCCATCACGGTAAAGACGTGCTCCCAGCCCCAGGCAAAGGTCAACCAGCCCAGCAGCGGGGAGAACAGCGCCAGCGAGAAATATTGCGCGGAGTTAAAGATAGCCGACGCGGTGCCACGCTCTTTGGTGGGGAACCAGGCCGCCACAATACGCGCGTTCGCCGGGAAAGACGGCGCTTCAGAGAAGCCGAGCATAAAGCGCATGAAGAACATGGAGACGCCAGCCCACGCCAGCGGGAAGAAACCAACAAAGCCCTGCAAGAAGGTAAACAGCGACCAGAAGAACAGGCTATAGGTATACACCTTTTTGGAGCCAAATTTATCCAGTAGCCACCCTCCCGGAATCTGCATCAGCAGATAGGCCCAGCCGAATGCCGAGAAGATATACCCCATGGACACCGCGCTCAGCTCCAACTCTTTCGCCACGGAGGTACCGGCGATGGAGAGCGTTGCGCGGTCAGCGTAGTTAACGGCCGTAACAATAAAAATAATTAACAGAATTAAATAACGGGTATGCATTCCCTTTTTTGCTTCAACAGCGTCAGCAGTATCGTGTATCATTTTATTATCCTCGGGTACAGGATGCTTTAATCTTCTTATTTTTATTAAAGCGAATTTCGCTGATTATTTAATTGATGACGGGTAATCTCAATAAATAATCAGACGCCATGAAATCGAGAATCAGTATAATCAGGATACCTTCGCCACGCATTGTGCAAATCACCAGGTTAATCGCTTCATAAACTAATTTTATTGTTCATGTGCACACAGCACTGGGCGCTGATGCACAATTTCACGTATTGATACCCTTGCCCCATGAGGGATGAGGAGGATGAGTGATCTGCATCACATTTTTATATTCAAACACCTGACATCCTTTATTCCATTACTTAAGTGCTTTTATTTTTCATTATCTGAAAAGAAACACTTATCTACTTAATTCATTTTACCCCCTGGCTGGAGAATGCTGGACAATGGCTAACATTGAAATCAGACAAGAATCGCCGACTGCCTTTTATATAAAAGTTCACGCTACCGATAATGTCGCGATCATTGTCAATGATAATGGATTAAAAGCAGGAACGCGTTTTCCTGACGGTCTGGAATTAATTGAACATATCCCCCAGGGGCATAAAGTTGCGCTGGTGGATATTCCTCAAAATGGTGAAATCATTCGCTACGGCGAAGTTATTGGTTACGCGGTACGCGATGTCGCCAAAGGCAGCTGGATCGACGAATCCACGGTCACGCTGCCGAAAGCGCCGCCGCTTAACACCCTGCCGCTGGCGACCAAAGTGCCGGAACCGCTGCCGCCGCTGGAAGGTTACACCTTTGAAGGTTACCGTAACGCCGACGGCAGCGTGGGCACCAAAAATCTGTTGGGCATTACCACCAGCGTGCACTGCGTGGCAGGCGTTGTGGACTACGTGGTTAAAATCATCGAACGCGACCTGCTGCCGAAATACCCGAACGTTGACGGCGTGGTCGGTCTGAACCACCTTTACGGCTGCGGCGTGGCGATTAACGCGCCGGCTGCCGTGGTGCCGATTCGCACCATTCATAATATCGCGCTGAACCCAAACTTCGGTGGCGAAGTGATGGTGGTGGGCCTCGGCTGCGAGAAGCTACAGCCAGAGCGTCTGCTGGAAGGCACGGAAGATGTGCAGAGCATCCCGGTCGACAGCGCCAGCATCGTACGCCTACAGGACGAGCAGCACGTGGGCTTTAAATCGATGGTCGACGATATCCTGCAGGTTGCCGTGCGCCATCTGGAAAAACTCAACCAGCGCCAGCGCGTCACCTGCCCGGCCTCCGAGCTGGTGGTGGGTATGCAGTGCGGTGGCAGCGACGCTTTCTCCGGTGTGACCGCTAACCCCGCTGTCGGCTACGCCTCCGACCTGCTGGTGCGCTGCGGCGCAACCGTGATGTTCTCGGAAGTCACGGAAGTACGCGACGCCATTCATCTGTTAACCCCGCGCGCCATCAATGAAGAAGTGGGCAAGCGTCTGCTCGAAGAGATGGCCTGGTACGATAACTATCTCGATATGGGCAAAACCGACCGTAGCGCCAACCCCTCTCCGGGCAACAAAAAAGGCGGCCTCGCCAACGTGGTGGAAAAAGCGCTGGGTTCGATCGCTAAATCAGGTAAAAGCGCCATCGTGGAAGTCTTGTCGCCCGGCCAGCGCCCGACCAAACGCGGACTGATTTACGCCGCCACCCCGGCCAGCGACTTCGTCTGCGGCACTCAACAGGTGGCCTCCGGCATTACCGTGCAGGTATTTACCACTGGCCGCGGTACGCCGTATGGTCTGATGGCGGTACCGGTCATCAAGATGGCCACCCGCACCGAGCTGGCTAACCGTTGGTATGACTTAATGGATATCAATGCCGGCACCATCGCCACGGGCGAAGAGACCATTGAAGACGTGGGCACCAAGCTGTTCCACTTCATTCTTGATGTGGCGAGCGGGCGTAAGAAAACCTTCTCGGATCAATGGGGATTACACAACCAGCTGGCGGTATTTAACCCGGCCCCGGTGACCTAATCACCCTCGCCAGCTCATACGGGGGTATGCCTTTGCATACCCCCGTTTTTTTATTCCGACAGCGGCACCAGAATCACGTCGACGCCGATTTTCCGCAGCCCTTCCAGACTCTCCTGCGGGATCCCTTCATCAACGATAATCATATCGACACGTTGCATATCAATAATTTTATGCAGGCTTGAACGGTTGAATTTGGTGGAGTCCGTAACCACGATGATCTTCTCCGCCACTTCGCTCATCCGCCGGTTCAACCGCGCTTCGTCCTCATTATGAGTACTGATACCGCGTTCCAGATCGATAGCATCGACCCCCAGAAACAGCATGTCGAAATGGTAGTTTTGCAGCGAATGCTCCGCCTGATCGCCATAGAATGACTGGGACTGACGGCGCAGGTGTCCGCCGGTCATCAGCAGTTCCACACCTTCCGCTTCCAGCAGCGCGTTGGCGACGTTCATCCCGTTGGTCATCGCAATCACGTCACTATGCTGGCGCATCAGACGCGCGATTTCATAGGTTGTGGTACCGGAATCGAGGATCACGCGGTGACCCGGCTTGATAAACTCGACGGCGGCCCGCGCAATACGCCGCTTGACCGCCGTGTTCAGCGAGCTTTTATCTTCAACAGAGGGTTCCACGCCCGGCGTGTTGCCGTCGCAAATCAATGCGCCGCCATAGGCGCGCACGGCAATACCCTGTTTTTCCAGAAACGCCAGATCGTTACGAATGGTCACTGTGGAAACGCCGAACAATCCGGAAAGATCGTTCACCTGCACGCTACCCTGCTGTCGCAACCGCTGGATGATCTGCTCGCGCCTTTCGCTGGTCCCTGAAACCCGCTTATCTGCAGAAGACTCGCTGTTACTCATAAGAAATCCTTTGGTCAAATTCTTTCGTTTCATTTCGTTTTGTCTATTAACGCCTTTCTTTTTCCGAAAAGCAAGTCTTATAAAGTCCCTCTTCAGGCCGAAATCCAGCTTCACGGCCTTTCATTACGTTTCTTTTGTGAAACAGATCGGAAAACTATTATCTTTCGTTTTATTTTTATAACACCATGATGCAGTATCAAATGAAACAAAACGAAAGATTGATTCCGAAGTCATCCTATCTGGAGAGGAAAGTGAAACATCTTACTGAAATAGTGGAGCAGCATAAACGGGGGAAGGCAAACGGGATTTATGCCGTTTGTTCCGCGCATCCACTGGTACTGGAATCCGCAATACGCTACGCGCACGCCAACCAGACGCCGCTGCTGATCGAAGCCACATCTAACCAGGTTGATCAGTTCGGCGGCTATACGGGCATGACCCCGGCCGATTTTCGCCGTTTCGTCTGTCAACTCGCCGATTCACTCCATTTTCCGCAGTCGCAGCTGATTCTCGGCGGCGATCATCTGGGGCCAAATCGCTGGCAGGATCAACCCGCAGCCGTCGCCATGGGGCATGCCGACGATCTGATCAAAAGCTACGTTGCCGCAGGCTTTAAAAAGATCCATCTGGATTGCAGCATGTCCTGCCAGGACGATCCGGTTCCTTTAACTGATGAGATTGTCGCCGCGCGCGCCGCACGTCTGGCGAAGGTCGCCGAAGAGACCTGCATTGCCCAGTTTGGCGAAGCGGATCTGGTTTATGTTATTGGCACTGAAGTCCCGGTGCCGGGCGGCGCACATGAAACATTAACCGAACTGGCAGTGACAACACCCGAGGCCGCACGCGCCACGCTGGAGGCTCACCACCACGCCTTTGAACAACAGGGGCTGAGCGACATCTGGCCGCGAATTATCGCGCTGGTGGTGCAACCTGGCGTCGAATTCGACCACACCCACATCATTGATTACCAACCGCAAAAAGCCATTGCGTTGAGCAAGATGGTAGAGGCCTATGACACGCTGGTGTTCGAAGCACACTCTACCGACTACCAGACGCCGCAGTCGCTGCGCCAGCTGGTGGTCGATCACTTCGCCATTCTGAAAGTCGGCCCAGCGCTCACCTTCGCCCTACGCGAAGCGCTATTTTCGCTGGCCGCCATTGAGGAAGAATTGCTGCCCGCCAAAGCCTGTTCCGGCCTGCGCCACGTGCTGGAAACCGTCATGCTCGATCGCCCGGAATACTGGCAGAGTCACTACCACGGCGACGGCAACGCGCGTCGTCTGGCACGAGGCTACAGCTATTCCGATCGCGTTCGTTACTACTGGCCGGACGAGCAGATTGATGACGCTTTCGAACGTCTGGTGCGTAACCTGGCGGACGAACCGATCCCGCTGCCGCTCATCAGCCAGTATTTACCGTTGCAGTACGTCAAGGTTCGCGAGGGGGATCTCATCGCCACGCCGCGAGAACTTATCATCAGCCACATTCAGGACATACTGCAGCAGTACCACGCTGCCTGTCAGGGCATGACATCCCATAACGGATAACAACAAAGAGGAAAACGCGATGCCAAATATTGTTTTAAGCCGTATTGATGAACGCTTGATTCACGGTCAGGTTGGCGTGCAGTGGGTCGGATTTGCGGGGGCAAATCTGGTGCTGGTCGCCAACGATGAAGTGGCGGAAGACACCGTACAGCAGAACTTAATGGAAATGGTGTTAGCTGAAGGGATTGCCGTGCGCTTCTGGACGCTGCAAAAAGTCATCGACAACATCCACCGCGCCGCCGACCGACAGAAAATTTTGCTGGTGTGCAGAACCCCAGCCGATTTCCTCAAACTGGTTGAAGGCGGCGTTCCCGTCACGCGTATCAACGTAGGAAACATGCACTACGCCGAAGGTAAACAACAAATTGCCAAAACGGTTTCTGTCGACGCCAACGACATCAACGCTTTTAACGGCCTGAAGGCCGCTGGCGTGGAATGTTTCGTTCAGGGGGTTCCGACAGAACCGGCTTTGGATCTCTTTAAACTGCTTTGAGGGATTCACAATGGAAATCAGTCTGTTGCAGGCTTTTGCCTTAGGTATCCTCGCCTTTATCGCCGGCCTGGATATGTTCAACGGTTTAACGCACATGCACCGCCCGGTTGTCCTTGGGCCGCTGGTCGGCCTGATCCTTGGCGATCTGCATACCGGTATTTTAACCGGCGGTACGCTGGAATTGGTATGGATGGGTCTGGCGCCGCTGGCAGGCGCCCAGCCGCCCAACGTCATTATCGGTACGATCGTGGGGACCACGTTTGCTATCACCACCGGCGTCAAACCTGATGTGGCGGTCGGCGTCGCTGTACCGTTCGCCGTGGCGGTACAAATGGGCATTACCTTCCTGTTCTCCGTGATGTCCGGCGTGATGTCCCGCTGTGACCGTATGGCGGCAAATGCCGACACCGACGGCATTGAACGGGTTAACTATCTGGCGCTGCTGGCGTTAGGCATTTTCTACTTCCTGTGCGCGTTTCTGCCCATTTATTTCGGCGCGGAGCACGCGAAAACCGCCATTGATGTCCTGCCAGCGCGTCTGATTGACGGCCTGGGCGTTGCGGGCGGCATCATGCCAGCCATCGGCTTTGCCGTACTGCTGAAAATTATGATGAAGAACGTCTACATCCCGTACTTCATTATTGGTTTTGTTGCCGCGGCCTGGCTCAAGCTTCCGGTGCTGGCTATCGCCGCCGCCGCACTGGCCATGGCGCTGATTGATCTCTTACGTAAATCCCCGGAACCGACCCAACCTGCGGCACAGAAAGAGGAATTCGAAGATGGCATCTAACCAACACACCCTGCCGACTGTTTCCGATAATGAAGAGACGCTGCTGACCGGCGTGAACGAAAACGTCTATGAAGATCAGAGCATTGGCGCTGAACTGAGCAAAAAAGACATTAACCGCGTGGCCTGGCGCTCTATGCTGTTGCAGGCATCATTTAACTACGAACGTATGCAGGCTTCCGGCTGGCTGTACGGCCTGCTGCCCGCGCTGAAAAAGATTCACACCAACAAACGCGACCTGGCACGCGCCATGAAAGGCCATATGGGATTCTTCAACACTCACCCTTTCCTGGTGACGTTTGTTATCGGCATCATTCTGGCAATGGAGCGCTCGAAGCAGGACGTTAACAGTATTCAGAGTACCAAAATTGCCGTTGGCGCACCGCTGGGCGGGATTGGCGATGCCATGTTCTGGCTAACGCTGCTGCCTATCTGCGGCGGGATTGGCGCCAGCCTGGCGCTGCAGGGATCAATCCTTGGCGCCGTGGTGTTTATCGTGCTGTTTAACGTGGTGCATCTCGGCCTGCGCTTCGGCCTGGCGCACTATGCGTATCGCATGGGGGTTGCCGCCATTCCGCTTATCAAGGCAAACACCAAAAAAGTGGGTCATGCGGCCTCAATTGTGGGGATGACGGTGATTGGCGCGCTGGTCGCCACCTACGTTCGTCTTAACACGACGCTGGAAATCAAAGCCGGTGACGCGGTCGTCAAACTGCAGGCCGATGTTATTGATAAGCTGATGCCTGCCTTCTTACCGCTGGTGTATACCCTGATCATGTACTGGCTGGTGCGTCGCGGCTGGAGCCCACTGCGTCTTATCGCCATTACCGTCGTGCTCGGCGTGGTCGGCAAATTCTGTCACTTCCTGTAAAGCAAAAGAGGTTTGAGATGCTAGGTATTATTTTGACGGGGCATGGCGGTTTTGCCAGCGGAATGGAAAAAGCGATGAAGCAAATTCTGGGCGAACAGCCGCAGTTTATCGCCATCGATTTTCCTGAAACCTCAACCACCGCGCTGCTCACTTCACAGCTTGAGCAGGCGGTGGCAGAGCTGGATGCCCAGGGCGATATCGTTTTTCTGACCGACCTGCTCGGCGGCACGCCGTTCCGCGTGGCCTCGACGCTCGCCATGCAAAAAGCGGGAAGAGAAGTGATTACCGGCACCAACTTGCAGCTGTTGCTGGAGATGGCGCTGGAACGCGATGGGTTGAGCAGCGAGACGTTCCGTCTGCAGGCCCTTGAGTGCGGACACCGCGGTTTGACCAGCCTGGTCGATGAGCTGGACCGCTGCCGCGAGGAGAGTCCCGTCGAGGAAGGGATATGACGCACATTCTCCGCGCCCGACGCGTGCTGACGGAGCAAGGCTGGCTCGACGACCATCAGCTGCGCGTTGAAGAAGGCGTCATTACCGCAATCGAACCGATACCGGCAGGCATCGCCAGCCGCAACGCCGAGCTGCTCTGTCCGGCGTATATCGATATCCACGTCCACGGCGGTGCGGGCGTTGATGTCATGGACGACGCACCGGACGCCCTCGATAAACTGGCCCGGCATAAGGCACGCGAAGGGGTAGCCAGCTGGCTACCCACCACCGTCACCGCGCCGCTGGAGATGATTCACCAGGCGCTGGCGCGTATCGCCCAACGCTGTTACTCCGGTGGGCCAGGGGCGCAGGTACTGGGGAGCTACCTCGAAGGCCCGTATTTTACGCCACAGAATAAGGGGGCACATCCTCCGGAGCTGTTTCGGGAACTGAACCCGGCGGAGCTGGATGAGCTGATTGCCATTTCCCGGCAAACCCTGCGCGTCGTGGCGCTGGCACCGGAAAAGCCCGGCGCGCTACAGGCGATTATCCATCTGAAAAAACGGGGCATTCGGGTGATGTTAGGGCATAGCGCCGCCAGCTATGAACAAACCCGCGCCGCTTTCGACGCGGGCGCCGACGGGCTGGTTCACTGCTATAACGGTATGACCGGTTTACATCACCGCGAACCCGGGATGGTCGGCGCCGGGTTAACCGACCCACGAGCCTGGCTGGAGCTTATCGCCGATGGACACCACGTTCACCCCGCCGCCATGAAGCTTTGCGGCTGCTGCGCCAGGGAGAGAGTGGTGCTGATTACCGACGCCATGCAGGCCGCCGGTATGCCCGATGGCCGATACACGCTGTGCGGCGAGCAGGTGGAGATGCGTGCCGGAATCGTAAGGACCGCCTCCGGGGGGCTGGCGGGCAGCACGTTATCGATCGATGCGGCGGTACGCAATATGGTCGAACTAACCGGCCTACTCCCCGAAGAGGCGATTCATATGGCATCGCTGCATCCCGCCCGTTTGCTGGGCATCGATGGCCAGCTGGGATCGCTCAAGGTTGGCAAACGCGCCAGCATCATTGCGCTCGATGGTGGACTGCAGCTGCAGCATATCTGGATTCAGGGTCAACCTTTCTCTTTGTAACACGTTCGTTTTCCTCAGGCCTTCGGTTTGTTACCGCAAGGCCTTTCTTTTCCTTTCTATAAAAAAGTCCCCCCCTTACCGACAAATCTTTTAATC
>NZ_JANEWH010000046.1:0-34998 GCF_028069715.1 Kluyvera sp. Awk 3
TCCTACAAGTCATTATTTTCACTGACCCATTTACATAAATGGGTTTTTTGTTGCCCGAAATCCAGTTAAACCAAACAAAATCAATACATTAAACTCGCTTCGCTTGCATCCCCTCCCCCCTATCCCATACTGATAGAACACGCACCGAACCATGAGGTGACCTATGTTATTAGCAGGCAAAGTCGCGATTATCTTCGGCGGCAGCGGTGCTATTGGCGGCGCGGTAGCGCATGCCATGGCCCGCGAGGGCGCGCTGGTGCATCTCGCGGCGCGCCATCAGGATAAGCTCGACGCGGTGGCCGAAAGCGTGCGCGCGCAGGGGGGCACTGTCAGCACCTTTACCGTTGACGTACTCGATGAACAGGCGACGCAGCGGCGCGTCGCGCAGCTGGCCGAGCAGGCTCACGGCATCGACGTGGTGGTAAACGCGACCGGCTTTATGCATGAGCAGGGAAAACATCTGGAGCGGCTGTCCCTTGCCGAGTTCAGACAGGGAATCGATCCGTTTCTGGCAGCCCAGTTTATTATCGCCAAATCGGCTGCCCCCTATCTGGGTGGACGCCGCCAGGGGGTGATGCTGACCGTCGTCGCCCCAGCAGCCGCGATGGCAATACCTGGACACCTGGGACATATCGTGGGCTGTGCGGCAACGGAGGCGTTTATTAAAGCGCTGGCAAGCGAACTAGGCCCGCGCAACATCCGCGTGCTCGGCGTACGTTCACACGCGATTATCGGGGCCGTAGAAGCGGGCTCCTATACCGGCGAGATCTTTCGCCAGAAGGCGCAGGCAATGGAACTCACCGTCGACGAATGGCTGGGCGGCGCGGCGCAAGGCACCCTGCTTAAACAATTGCCTACGCTCGAGCAGGTCGCCGGAGTGATAACATTTTTGGCCGCTGACGCAGCCGGAGCCATGACCGCGACCATCGTCAACGTGACCGCTGGCGCGACGCTGAGCTAGCGCAGCTTCTCTCCGGCAATGCGCCCTACCATGCTGCGAATATCCTCGCGCGTCAGCGGCTGGCGATCGGTGACAAAATGCAGCGTCATGCCTTCGATAAAGGCGTCCAGCGCGCGGGCGGTCGTCGGGTCGAACCACTGCGCCAGCGTCTGCTGGCTGCGCTTCATCCAGTTCTGCATAATCGCTTTCATCGACGGCGTACTGCTCGCCAGCGCGTACAGCTGATACATCAGGGTCATGTTCTTCGGTGTTGTCACCTGGCTGCTGAAGATGATTTCAGCAACGGCATCACAGGCTTCCGTGGTGTTGGTCACATCGGCGAAGAACGCCGTATACTCTTCCGACATCCGATCGGTAAAGGTGCGAAACGCCTCGCCCAGCAGCGCTTCAATGCCGTCGAAATAATAGGTCATCGACCCCAACGGCACATCAGCGCAGGTGGCGATTTTACGGTGCGTGACCGCATTAATGCCGTGCGTGGCGATCGTTTCCAGCGTAGCGTCAACGATGCGCTCCCGGCGCTGCGGGTCATTCGGTCGGCGAGCCATAATTCTCCTCATGCAGATTATGTACAAATGTACACAGTCTTGTTAGTGTTGTCTGCACACTTTCCGACCCGACGCGAATGGATGACAACGTTAACTTCCCGTAAAGCCCTGCAACTGCGGATGTGGGCGCTCTTTATGTTCTTCTTTTTACCCGGTTTATTGATGGCCTCCTGGGCTACGCGTACGCCTGCGATCCGCGATATTTTATCGGTTTCTACTGCTGAAATGGGCATCGTGCTGTTTGGCCTGTCGATTGGTTCGATGAGCGGCATCCTTTGTTCGGCTTTTTTAGTGAAACGATTCGCAACCCGCGCGGTGATTCGCACCACTATGTCGTGCGCCATCTTTGGCATGATGATCCTCAGCCTGGCGCTGCACTTTGGCTCGGCGTGGATCTTCGCTATCGGCCTGGCCATCTTTGGCGCTAGCTTTGGCTCAGCGGAAGTGGCGATTAACGTTGAAGGCGCAGCGGTCGAGCGCGAAATGAAAAAAACCGTACTGCCAATGATGCACGGCTTTTACAGCTTCGGCACGCTGGTTGGCGCCGGCATCGGCATGGCGGTCACCGCCTTTGGTCTTCCTGCGATGTGGCATATTTTGCTGGCGGCGCTGGTGGGTATTGCCCCCATCGCCATTGCCATTAAGGCCATTCCCGACGGCACCGGCAAAAACGCCGCGGAAGATGCGCAGCACCAGGAAAAAGGCGTGCCCTTCTGGCGTGATATGCAGCTGATGCTGATTGGCGTGGTGGTGCTGGCGATGGCGTTCGCCGAAGGCTCAGCCAACGACTGGCTACCGCTGCTGATGGTGGACGGTCATGGTTTTAGTCCCACCTCCGGCTCACTCATTTACGCCGGCTTCACGCTGGGTATGACCGTCGGGCGCTTTACCGGCGGCTGGTTTATCGACCGCTACAGCCGCGTCAGCGTGGTGCGCGCCAGCGCATTGATGGGGGCGCTCGGTATTGCGCTGATTATTTTTGTCGACAGCGCCTGGGTGGCCGGCGTGTCGGTTATTCTATGGGGACTGGGCGCGTCGCTTGGCTTCCCGCTCACGATTTCCGCCGCCAGCGATACCGGCCCGGATGCGCCAACTCGCGTCAGCGTTGTCGCCACCACTGGCTATCTGGCGTTTCTGGTCGGGCCGCCGCTGCTCGGCTTCCTCGGCGAACATTACGGTCTGCGTAGCGCGATGCTGGCCGTCCTGGCGCTGGTTCTGATTGCCGCTCTGGTGGCGAAAGCGGTGGCGAAACCCGAGCCCCGCGTTGTAATGGAGAGTCATTGATGAGCGTTAAACTGATCGCTGTCGACATGGATGGCACATTTTTAAACGACAAGAAAACCTATAACCGCGAACGCTTCCGCCAACAGTATGCGCGGATGAAAGAACAGCAGATTCGCTTTGTGGTCGCCAGCGGCAACCAGTACTACCAACTGGCGTCGTTCTTCCCGGAAATTGTCGATGAAATTGGCTTCGTTGCCGAGAACGGCGGCTGGGTCCGCGACGCCGGAGAGGACGTTTTCAACTGTTCAATGCCGCGCGACCATTTCCAGCAGATTGTGGCGTTCCTGCAAACGCGCCCGGAAATTGAGATTATCGCCTGCGGTAAACAGAGCGCCTACACGCTGAAGCACTATGACCCGCGCTTCCACGACATTGCGGTGCACTATTATCACCGTCTGGAGCTGGTGGAGAATTTCGATAATCTCGACGACACCATTCTCAAATTCGCCCTGAATATTCCGGACGATAAAGTGCCGCAAATGCAGACACTGCTTGATGACAAGCTTGGTCATATGCTCACCGCCGTCACCACCGGTCACGGCAGTATCGACCTGATCATCCCCGGCGTGCACAAGGCACACGGCTTGAGTCTACTGCAGGCTCGCTGGGGCATCCGTAACGAGGAAGTGGTGGCCTTTGGCGACAGCGGCAACGATATTGAGATGCTGAAGCAGGCTGGCTACGGTTTTGCGATGGCCAATGCGTCTGAAGCGGTGAAAGCGGTCGCGAATTATCGTGCGGCGCACAATAACGAAGAAGGCGTGCTGGAGATTATTGATAAGGTGCTCAACGGCGAAGCGCCGTTTGCCTGATTAAGATCCGGCTTGGTTATCGGGCCTACTGGTCGATTATCGATCGTAGGCCCGATAAGCTGCGTAGCGTTATTGCGGCTGTAAGCCGCTGCCGACCGTTTTATCCCGCAGGAACATCACCATCAGCCCCAGCCACAGCAAACCACCGGCCAGGTTGAACAGGCTGAATAAGCCAATTCCCCCCAACAGGTACATGTGTTTACTAAGCTCAATGCCGACGGTAAAGATCAGCATTTGCAGCATGCCCATCGCCGCGGAGACCGTACCTTTGCTCATCTCGCTGGCAAACAGCGTCAAACGCACCAGCCCGGCGTTCGCCAGACCAATCCCGAAGGCGTAGAAGCTTAATCCGGCGGTCATCCACAGATAGGCATGAGACGACACCACCGTCGCCGCAGCGGCCAGAATAAGGCCAAACATAATGGGATATCCCCCCGCGACGATCAGCGCGCGCACCGTGCGGCGCGAAGTCAGACGCGCCAGCACAAGGTTTCCGAGGATCAGCGCGCCGAAAATCGGCACCTGCAGCAGGCCGTATTCATAGCTGCTCGCACCCTCACCGCTAATAATAATCACCGGAGACTGCGCAATCCACGCCAGCAACGGCAGGCTAACAAACCCCGTCGCCAGCGCGCCCGCCACGAAGCGGCCATTTTTCAGCACTTCGCGATAATCTCGCCCCAGCTCTTTTAACGACAGCTTCTCGCCAATGCGCGTCGCCGTCTCCGGCATCTCCTTATGCAGCCCGATATAAGCCAGGGCTGCCAGCGCCGCGAAGAGCACAAACATGCTCTCCCAACGGGCGACGTGGATCCACGCGGCCCCCACCAGCGGCCCCAGTAATGGCGCAATCAATGCGACGTTGGCCATCAAGGCGGTTATCTTGATACAGGTCGCCTCATCGTAAGACTCCTGAATCGCCGCATAGCCCACCGCGCCAATAAAGCACAGACTCACGCCCTGTAAAAAACGCAGGAAAGTGAACTGCTCAATATTTTGCACCAGCAGAGTCGCCAGACAGGTGACGATAAACCAGACAACGCCGGTGAGCATGACCGGGCGGCGGCCAATGCGGTCCGATAGCGGCCCCAGCAGCCATTGCAGGAACATACCGCCGGCAAGGTAGGCGGTCATCGAGGTCGGCACCCATTCATCGCCAGCGTTGAATTCCTTCACCACTGCGAGCATGCCGGGCTGGATCATATCGTTGCCGATATAGGTAGAAAACTCATAGAGCACGAGGCAAAGCGGGAACAGAATCGCCTTGCGCCCTAAGCGTTTCCGGGAAGAAGATAAAGTGTCCATATGACTCGTATGCATTCTAAAAACGCGCAAGTTTAATCAATGCACGCTAGTGGTGATAGTCAATTATCACGCAGCTTAACAATTTCGCACAAATTGATGTTGTTAAGCGTTGTTAAGATTGGCTTAAGGTAGTTGGCACTATACTCTACGCCATGCGACGGGCCGCCTTAAATTGCGTATAGCGAATCAGACAATGCCGCTTTACCCGCCAGAAACGGCTTTTTAAGGTAGCTGTCATATAAACGTCATCTATTAAGCCGGAACGCTATGCTGGAAAACCTGAACCATTCGCTGTTTTTGCTCATCAATGCCACCCCTGCCTCGGCGGCGTGGGAAATTTCATTGGCGACATTCATCGCGCAGGATCTGATCCTGATCGTCCCTCTGCTGGCCGCCGCCATGTGGTTATGGGGTGAACGTAAGCAGGTGCATGCTCAGCGTCATCTGGTGATTAAAGTCGCGCTGGCGATTACCGTTAGCCTTACGCTGTCGTGGACGATTGGTCAGCTATTCCCGCACGAGCGTCCGTTTGTCGAAAACGTCGGCCATACGTTCCTGCATCACGCACCGGATAACTCCTTCCCGAGCGACCACGGCACGGTGATATTCACCTTCGCGCTGGCGTTCCTGTTCTGGCACCGCCTGTGGTCCGGGCTGGTGCTGATGGTCGTGGGGATGGCGATTGCCTGGTCCCGCGTCTATCTCGGCGTACACTGGCCGATGGATATGCTCGGCGGTTTCCTCAGCGGCCTCGTAGGTTGCATGGTCGCGCAAATGCTGTGGCACTCCATTGGCGCATTGGTTTACCCGCGCCTTCAGCAGCTGCACCGCATTATCTTCTCTGTTCCGATTCGTAAAGGCTGGGTGCGTGACTAGCACTTCGCTCGCAGGTAAAATAACGCGCTGAGCCCCGGCGACCTGCCGGGGCATGTCCACCAGAGGCACTATGGAAACACGACGCGACGAGCGAATTGGCCAACTGATTCAGGCACTGAAACGTAGCGATAAGCTGCATCTTAAAGAAGCGGCGGCGCTGCTTGGCGTTTCTGAAATGACGATTCGTCGCGATCTCAACAGCGAAAGCGGGCCGGTCGTGCTGCTGGGCGGCTACGTGGTGCTGGAACCGCGCAGCGTGCCGCACTATTTACTGAGCGACCAAAAAACCCGCCTGGTGGAAGAAAAAAAGCTGGCGGCACGCCATGCCGCAAAGCTGCTCAAGCCGCACCAGATGGCGTTTTTCGACTGCGGCACCACCACTCCGTGGATTATCGATGCCATTGATAACGATCTGCCTTTTACCGCCGTCTGCTACTCCCTCAACACTTTCCTCGCGCTACAGGATAAGCCCAACTGTCGGCCTATTCTTTGCGGCGGCGAGTTCCACGCCAGCAACGCTATTTTCAAACCGCTGAGCGAGCAGGATACGTTGTCGCACCTGTGCCCGGACATCGCCTTCTATTCCGCGGCGGGTATCGACATCGAGATGGGCGCAACCTGTTTTAATCTGGAAGAGCTGCCGGTGAAGCATTGGGCAATGCGCCAGGCGCGCTATCATGTGCTGGTAGCGGATCACAGCAAGTTTGGCAAAGTGCGCCCCGCCCGCATGGGCGATCTGACGCGCTTTGATGTGATTGCCAGCGACACCAGTCCGGATGAAGAACTGGTGGCACTGGCGAAACAGCAGCAAATCTCGCTGCTGTATTAATCAGGCATTACGAGAACCAGCTGCCGAACCACTCGTGGAACTTCATCAGCACGAAGTCCATCATCCGGCTAAAGAACCCGCCCTCTTCGACCGCTTCCATGACGATCAGCGGGCGCTGTTCGATGGTTTTGTCGTTGAGTTTAAAATCAATGGTCCCCACCACCTGCCCTTTGGTCAGCGGCGCGGTCAGCTGCGGCTGAGTTAAGCTGTAGCTGGCCTTCAGGTTTTTCAGCTGGCCTTTCGGAATTGTCACCGAACCGGCTTCCCCGGCCCCCAGATTCACTTCGCTCTTATCACCAAACCACACACGCTGGCTGACAAAGGTCGCATCCGGCTTAATCGGGGTGACGGTTTCAAAGAAACGGAAACCCCAGGTCAACAGTTTTTCCGACTCGTTAAAGCGCACGCGATCGCTCTTGGTGCCCAGCACCACGGCAATCAGGCGCATATCGCCCTGGGTGGCCGATGACACCAGGTTGTAGCCCGCGCCGGCGGTCGTACCGGTTTTCACGCCGTCGACGTTGAGGTTGGTGCTCCACAGCAGACGGTTACGGTTCGGCTGGCGGATGTTGTTGAAGGTAAACTCTTTCTCTTTGTGTACCGCGTACTCTTCCGGCACATCGTGAATCATGGCTTTGGTCAGCAGCGCCATGTCACGCGCGGTGCTGTACTGCCCCGGCGCATCCAGGCCGTGAACAGTTTTGAAGGTGGTATTTGTCAGGCCAATTTTCTGTGCATAGCCGTTCATCAGGCTCACAAAAGAGTCCTGACTGCCTGCAACGTAGTCGGCGATGGCGATGCTGGCATCGTTGCCCGACTGGATGATCACCCCTTTATTGAGGTTCTCGACGGAGACCTGCTCACCCGGCTTGAGGAACATCACCGAGGATCCGCGCAGCGCCGGGTTGCCGGTGGCCCACGCATCACGGCCAATCGTGACCATATCGGTCAGCTTGATTTTGTTCGCCTTCAGCGCCTGGCCAACCACGTAGCTGGTCATGATTTTCGTCAGGCTGGCCGGGTCCAGCTTCTCATCGGCATTGCCTTCGGTCAGTACCTTACCGCTGGCATAGTCCATCAATATAAACGCGCGCGCGTCGATAGCCGGCGCATCGGGCATCTGCTCCGCCGCCTGCACCGCCGGTGCAATCAAAAGTAAAAGCGCAGAGCCTGCCATCAGGCTCCTGAAGGCGTTAGCGTTACACATCATAAAAACCACCCAAGTATCCATTCCCAAAACACGCCACGACAGTGCCGTGCTGCACCAGGCCGTGAGTAATAACGTAGAAACTCTCTTAAAGAAACAGTGAGTTGGTAAAGTTTTTTAAGTTTACGCAAGATCCCCAACTTGTGCTTAAAACCTGACATTTTTTTTGATCAAGATTGCGTAAGCGTTAACTTTGCCGCACATTGAACCTTCGCTAAAAAAACGGGAGTGGTTATGGTTACGCTGTGGGGACGAAATAATTCAACGAACGTGAAAAAAGTGCGCTGGACGCTGGCCGAACTCAACCTGCCCTACGAGCAGATTATGGCGGGTCAGGGCTTTGGCGTGAACCGCGACGCGGCCTATCTGGCACTCAATCCGAACGGTCTGGTGCCGATGTTGAAAGACGGTGATGACGTGTTGTGGGAGTCCAATACTATTGTCCGCTACCTGGCGGCGCAGTACGGAACTGACAGCCTGTGGCAAGCCAGCCCCATTCAGCGCGCCAAAAGCGAAAAATGGATGGACTGGGCCAACGAGACCCTATCCCCGGTGCACCGCAAGATTCTCATCGGGCTGGTAAGAACCCCAGCGGAACAGCGCAATATGGCGGAGATTGAAGCGGCCATTGAAGCCTGCGAGCCGCTGCTGGACATTCTGGAGAACACGCTGGCAAAACAGACCTGGCTCTCCGGCGAAGCGTTCGGCGTGGGCGATATCGCCGTCGCGCCGTTCGTCTATAACCTGCTGGAAACCGTCAAGACCTGGCAGCCACGCCCACACCTCGCGCGCTGGTATCAGCAGCTAGCAGAACGCCCGGCATTCCGCGACGTCGTGATGATTCCCGTCAGCTGATTTTTTCAGGTGCGCTGGCTGCTGCCGCGCACCTGCAACTTGCCCACCAGCCGGATATGAGCGGCGGTATCGTCGCCATCGCAGAGATAGCTCACCGCCATTCGACCCAACTCGTTATAAGCGAGCTGCACGCTGGTCAGCGCCGGCGTCAACTGATGAGCTATCCGCTGATCGTCATAACCACACACCAGCACGTCCCCAGGAATCGACACATTCAACGTTGCCAGCGCCTGATAGCAGCCGAGCGTCATCCAGTCGCTGGCGCAGAAGATGGCCTGCGGCGGCTGCGGCAGGCGCATCAGCTCCAGCGTGGCTTTAAACGTGGCATCCAGCGACCAGTCCGTTTGCTTGATTAACGCTTCATCCACCGTAATGCCCGCATGCTCAAGCGTCTGGCGATACCCTTCCAGGCGCAGCACGCTGGCATCCATCCACTCATCGCCCATGATGTGCGCGATGCGCGTCACCCCCTGCGCCAGCAGATGGTTGACGGTCTGGCAGGCGTTAGCCCGGTCATCCGGTAGGAAAGTCGGCAACAGCGGGCGGTTGGGATCGTACTGGTTCAGCAGCACCACCGGCTTGTTGATTAACGGTTCAAAGGGTGAAAAGTCGAAGACGCGCGTTACCGAGCTGGCGAGAATGACTCCCGCGCAGTTGCGCCGCTCCAACTGACGGAGAATCTGCCCGGCCAACTCCATATCGTCGCCGTAATCGTAAACGGTCAGCAACGTATCACGCTGCCATGCCGTGCTGCTGGCCTCGCTAATGGCGTCAACAAAGGGATCGTAATTCGGCATACCGCTGAGCAGCAGCGCAATCTCCTCCTGCCCGTCCTTACGGTGCGGCACGATAATTTTTTGATAGCCCAACGCCTGCGCCGCGGCATACACCCGGTCGCGCGTGGCATCACTCAGACGAATTGCCCGACTATTGTTGAGCACCAGCGAAACGGTCGCCTGAGAAACACCGGCTTCCCTGGCGATATCACTCATCGTTATCTTATTTTTTTTCTGCATGATTACTCCTTATCGCCGCCGACTATAGCACAGTTATCCCACATCTTTTTTGTGAACGCCCCAGCAGAATGACAGCCTTGTGATTGCGTATCCACCGTCAGTTAATAAATATTAGCTAATAATTATTAGCAACGGAGAAACAGAAATGCATTCACAATGGACCGAATCTCAGGCGCAAGCGTGGTTTAAACAACACGGCTGGGCCTGTGGGTTTAACTATTTGCCGCGCAGCGCGGTGAACTGGACCGAAATGTGGCAGGCCGACACCTTTGACGCCGCAGTGATCGATCAGGAGCTGGGCTGGGCGCACGATTACGGCTATAACGCCCTGCGCACCAACCTGCCGTTTATTGTCTGGGAAGCGGATCGCGACGGTCTGCTGGCGCGCATCGACACCTTCCTGAGCCTCGCCGCGAAACACGATATCCAGGTCATGCTGACGCTGATGGACGACTGCGGCTTCTCCGGCGACGAGCCGTACCTCGGCCCACAAAAACCACCGCGCGAAGGCGTCCATAACAGCCAGGCTGCCGCCAGCCCTGGCCGCGCTATCGTGATGGATCCACAGCAGTGGCCGCGGGTTGAAGCCTACGTACGTGACGTGCTGACCCGTTTTAAAGACGACGCGCGCATCACCATCTGGGATCTCTACAACGAACCGGGAAACCGCGGCATCAACCTGTCGCCAACGGAATCAACCGAGTATGACGAAGCGCTGGAAAGCTACGCCCTGGAGCTGATGATCGCCACCTTTGGCTGGGCGCGCGACGTGGGGCCAACCCAGCCGCTGACCGTTGGCGCATGGCATATCGATCACGACAAGTACGGCACGCTGGAACATCCGATCGACGCTGCCGCAATGGATCTGTCAGACATCATCACCTACCACAACTACAACACCGCCGCCCGCCAGCTGAGCGTGCTGGAGAATCTGGTTCGCCGCAATCGTCCCGTACTGTGTACCGAGTGGCTGGCCCGCCATATGGACTGCGTCTTCAGCGAACAGCTACCGCTGTTCTGCGCCTTTGATACCGGCTGCTATCAGTGGGGGTTGGTACAGGGCCGCACGCAAACCTGGATCCCATGGACCAGCGTTAATAAAAACCACCCTGATCCGCAGTCACTCTGGTTCCACGATGTGTTAACGCCAGAAGGTAAGCCGTGGTGCGAGCAGGAAATGCAGCTGGTGAAAGGTTTAACGACCTGGCGTCGGCAGCAGCGTTAATCTTATGACACGGAGGATTCATCCATGAAAAAGTCGATATTGTTCCTGCTTGCCTGCTGCAGTTTCGGCGCGATGCCCATCGCACACAGCGCCGATCAGGTGGAACTCCGTTTTGCCTGGTGGGGCGGCAAGGCCCGCAACCAGGCCACCTTAAAGGCGCTGGAAGCCTTTGAGGCCAAATATCCCAATATCAAAGTGAAGGCGGAATACACCGGCTGGGACGGCTTCTACTCGCGTCTGACCACGCAGATCAACAGCAATACCGAGGCCGACGTTATCCAGACCAACTGGAACTGGCTGACGCTGCTGTCAAAAACCGGCGACGGTTTTTATGACCTCAATAAACTGGCGAAGCCTATTGGACTCGATCAGTTTTCTCCGGAGTCGCTGGCCAGCACCACAGTGAATGGCAAGGTCAACGCCATTCCGGTTTCCGCCAACGTGATGCTGTTTTACTACAACGCCGCCACGTGGAAAAAAGCCGGCGTTGCGTTACCCAAAACCTGGGACGAACTGCTGAAGGCCGGGCCAGTATTTAAAGAGAAGCTGGGTGATAACTACTATCCATTGATTCTCACCGAGCAGGATTCTCTGCTGCTGCTGAACTCGTATGTCTATCAGGGCAACCAGAAACCGATGGTCGATGAGAAAGCCCGCAAGCTCGGCTGGAACCATGCCGATTTGGTCGAGGCTTTCACCTTCTATCGTAAGCTGGTTGACGCCCACGCGGTGCCGGACGCCCGTACCATGGCATCGTTTGGCAAAGGCGTGGCCTATGAGATGAAACCGTGGATCAACGGTGAATGGGGCGGCGTCTATAACTGGAACGTGTTGTACACCGCCGAGTCGCAGAATCTGGCCAATCCGGCGGATCTGGTGATGGGGCCGTATCCGATGCGCGAAGGGGCAAAAGACGCCGGCCAGTTCCATAAAACGGCGCTGATGCTGTCTATCAGCAAAAACACGCGCCACCCGGAGGAAGCGGCAACGCTGATTAACTTCCTGATGAGCGAGAAAGAAGGCGTTATCCCTGTGGCGCTGGAGCGCGGCGTGCCGCTAAGCAAGTCAGGTGAAAAAATCCTGCGCGACGCGGGCCTGTTAACCGATGACGACCCGGTGATTTCCGGGCTACTGCAGTCCGCCTCGCTGCCGAATAAGTCGAAGGCGCTGCCGTATCTTGAAGATCCGCAGTTTGGCGCCTTGTTCAGCTCCGCACTGCAAAGCATCGATTACGGTAAAGCCACGATCGACCAGGCCGCGACCAACTTTGAAGAGCAGGCTAACCGCATTTTACGTCGCATTATGCGCTAGCACGACGAGCAGGGGGACGAATGTCCCCCTGGTTTCAGGTTTCCACCACGGGAGCCCCTGCATCCAGCTTACGAATGCTTTTCGTCAACGCCGCCAGACAGCGATCGAGCGTTTCTACGTTAACCGCGATATATGAGGGGCAATCATAGCGCCCACTCATCAGGCAAACCGCAGCAGAGGCCATCGCCTCGCCCGCCTGCCGCATCATTTCCAATTCGTTCAGTGATGTACAGCGCTTAAGCGCGACCGCGTTATCACGCAGCTCGCTGCACAATTCAAGCAGGTTAGTACGCAGATGATCGTTTTCACCGACTGACATATACCCCTTTGCCTTCCTCAGTTGCAAATAGGCATCAAGGTCAATTCGCGCGTTGATGAGCCTCCCCACCAGCTTGCGTTTCAGTTTGCTTTCCGTCATGCATTTACCTCCCTTGCCACCCATTGGCATTCTCATTATGAGATTACTTAACGTACAAAATGCTGCGCGATATCAACAATTCATCATTTGCAACATTTTTAACAATGAACCAACCTTGAACATCGTCGGGACTGGAAAAAGCCTCGACCGCCCTGCCCCTATATCAGACTGTCATTGATGCCGCGTTAACGCGTCGCCGACTACACTGTGACTATTCAGACGACAAAAAAGGATGTTGTGCATGTTATTTCAGGAAAGAGTAAGGGTGACGGCCTGTGCATTAATGCTGTTATCCGCAAGCGCCTCCCCGGTTATTGCCGCGCCGACGCAGGCCAAAGAGCATGAAAATACGGCCACTCTGGCCGCCGACCATGGGCTTAGCGAAGCCGCCCAGCAGTATCTGATGCCTTACCCTTCCCGTAGTGGCGTTGACGGGCATTCGCCGCGCGTGGACTCCGCCGCGGTGTTTATTCCAAAAGGGAAAGCGCCGGAAGGCGGATGGCCCGTCGTGGTCTGGGCGCACGGCACCGTCGGCGTAGCCGGCCAATGCGCACCATCGCTCAATGAACGTACCGTCCGCGATAAACAGTACCTTAATACCTGGCTTTCGCTGGGCTACGCCATCGTGGCGCCGGACTATGCCGGCCTGGGTTCGGAAGGCGTACACCACTATCTCAATGCCCGTGGAGAAGCGTGGAGCATACTGGATGGCGTTCGCGCCGCGCTGCGCCAGTTTCCGCTGAAGAATGAACTGACTCTGGTCGGTCAATCACAAGGGGCTCACGCGGCATTTTCCAGCGCAGGATTCCAGCCTCAGTACGCGCCGGAACTGAACATCCGCGCCACGGTATTAACCGGCACACCGTATTTTGCGATCGGAACCACCGCTGCTGATATTCTGCCGCCAGCAAAAAGGGATAATCAGAACGCCGGAGATCCTAAGATTCCGTATATCTTCTATATCTACCTCGCCGCCGCAGACGCCGATCCCTCGCTGAAGCCAGAAGATTATTTCCAGGACAGCGCGCTGCCACTGTTGGAACAGGCGAAAAATCTCTGTATCACACCGCTGACGCAAAAAACCATGCAGGCCGGTCTCAATGCCAGCAATACGCTTAAACCCGCGATAGAAAGCCTGTTAAGCAATGGGATCAACACCATGTTGTATCCGACAATGCATATTCAGCACCCGGTATTTATCGGTATTGGCAGCGCGGATATCAACGTTCCCACCGCCATGCAGCTGCGCTTCGCCGATGCCGTTAAAGCCGCCGGCACGCAGGCAGAAGTGCATGTTTATGAAGGGCTTGACCACAGCGGTACCGTCAATCCATCGCTGCGCGATTCCGTGCCCTTCCTTATCCGGGCCGATGTGGCGAAAAAAGAGTAATACGTCACCAGGCGGAAGGCATAATGCAGGCGCTTTTCTGGCCTGCATTCGTGCTCACGAAGCGCATTATTAACATATCGTTTTCCTGACAATCAGATGACCATCGGATATAGCTGTAGCGTTGGGGCATGATGTATACTCCGCGTTTTCCTGAGCAATGATTCGTACATAAAATGAGCAAAATTGGTTTTGTATCTTTAGGCTGTCCGAAAAACCTGGTCGACTCCGAACGCATCCTGACCGAGCTGCGCACCGAAGGTTATGAGGTGGTGCCCACTTATGAGGGTGCCGATATGGTCATCGTCAATACCTGCGGCTTTATCGACAGCGCCGTCCAGGAATCCCTGGAAGCGATCGGTGAAGCGCTACAAGAAAACGGTAAGGTCATTGTGACCGGCTGTCTGGGCGCCAAAGAAGATCAAATTCGCGAAGTGCACCCGAAAGTGCTGGAAATCACTGGCCCACACAGCTACGAGCAGGTTCTGGAGCACGTACACCACTACGCGCCAAAACCACAGCACAACCCGTTCCTGAGCCTGGTGCCGGAACAGGGCGTTAAGCTGACGCCACGCCATTACGCCTATCTGAAGATATCCGAAGGCTGTAACCACCGCTGCGCGTTCTGCATCATTCCGTCGATGCGTGGCGATCTGGTGAGCCGTCCGATTGGCGAAGTGCTGGCTGAAGCAAAACGTCTGGTCGACGCTGGCGTGAAAGAGCTGCTGGTGATCTCTCAGGACACCTCAGCCTACGGGGTGGACGTGAAGCACCGTACCGGTTTCCACAACGGCGAGCCGGTGAAAACCAGCATGGAAAGCCTGTGTGAACAGCTGGCAAAACTCGGTGTCTGGGTGCGCCTGCACTATGTGTATCCGTATCCGCACGTTGACGACGTGATCCCGCTGATGGCGGAAGGCAAAATTCTGCCGTATCTCGATATTCCGCTACAGCATGCCAGCCCGCGTATCCTGAAGCTGATGAAACGTCCAGGCTCGGTAGACCGTCAGCTTGCGCGCATTAAACAGTGGCGTGAAATCTGCCCGGACCTGACTCTGCGCTCGACCTTTATCGTCGGTTTCCCGGGCGAAACGGAAGAAGATTTCCAGATGCTGCTCGACTTCCTGAAAGAGGCCCGCCTCGATCGCGTCGGCTGCTTCCAGTACAGCCCGGTTGACGGCGCCTCCGCGAACGATCTGCCGGATCAGGTGCCAGACGACGTGAAGGAAGACCGCTGGAACCGCTTCATGCAGCTGCAACAGCAGATTTCCGCCGAACGCCTGCAGGAAAAAGTCGGCCGTGAAATTCTGGTGATGATCGATGAAGTGGACGAAGAAGGCGCCATTGGCCGCAGCATGGCCGATGCCCCAGAAATCGACGGCGCGGTTTACCTGAACGGTGAAACGAAGGTGAAACCGGGCGACGTGGTGCGTGTGAAGGTAGAAAACGCCGACGAATATGACCTGTGGGGTAGCCGGGTTTAATCTCGCATGCCTTTCCCCTGACGGGGAAAGGCATTTTTCATGCGCTACAAAAAATACTTCTGCGACCGCGACATAAAC
The DNA here is from genome assembly GCF_028069715.1 of Kluyvera sp. Awk 3. Classification (NCBI taxonomy): domain Bacteria; kingdom Pseudomonadati; phylum Pseudomonadota; class Gammaproteobacteria; order Enterobacterales; family Enterobacteriaceae; genus Kluyvera; species Kluyvera sp. Awk 3. The sequence continues at coordinate 15,597 of NZ_JANEWH010000046.1, forward strand.
GCGGGATAGCTGGCGCACTGACTCAGTACGTCAATCACGTCATCATCAAGAATGTTGGTTAAATAGTCATAAATCAGCATGCTATCGACAAACGCATCCTCGCTAATCGCCAGCATAAAGACCATCTTCACCATTTTCCCGGCGTCCCATTCAATACCGTTGGGGAATACCGCAACCGTCACCATGGTGCTCAACGCGACTAAGCCCAGCGGATGGGGGATGGCGATTTTATCATCCAGCAGCGTTGAGGCACGCTCCTCTCGTTCCAGTACTGACGCCAGATAGCGTTCATCCACCCGCCCCTGACGAACCAGTTGAGCGGACAGAAAGTGAATTAACGAAGCTTTATCATGCTGATGCTCGGTAAAAACAAAAAAATGCTCAGGCGAAAAATAGTTCACCATGGCGGTCGGCGTGGTCTCCGCATGCAGAAAGTACTTCATATTTTCCAGTTGCCAGCGCTCGGGCAGCGGCGGCAGATGAATCACCCGCCGGTTTTTCTCCGCCACCGTGACGAAACTAATAACCAGATTCTCATCAATGCTTTCTGCGGCATTGTATTGTTCAACCGAGATGTAACGCGCAATCGCCAGTTGTGGATACATACGGGTTATTTTCTGGCACACCAGTCTTGCCGATGCGCCGCCCTGCTCGCTGACCACCAGCGTGCTCAGAGTCGCCTCCTTAAGATGCGTCTCTTCCAGGATGGCGCCAATATGCATCACCAGATAGCCAATTTCGTCATCGCTGATACGCCCGGAGAAAAAATGTTCCAGTTCGCTGAATGCCGCAAGCGTCATTTCATAAATGAGCGGATAGTGTCGTTTAATCTGTTCTATCAATGGGTTAACGATGGTGATACCGTTGTTAACCCGAATGCGCATCGCTTTAATATGATTGAGCAGGCTGGAACGCGACGCTTCGTCATAAAACACATCGCAAAACCATGAGGCGCTCACATAGCTGAGAAAATGATTCATCACCGCGCACTCGGCGGCGCAGTTTTCCGACAAGTCGTCCCCCGCGTGTGTACAAAACGCAGCAAGGTTCATCGCAATATAGTCGATTTCACTTTGTAGCCCCGACGCGCCCTCACCGCAGAGCAAAGCGAAGATCTCTGCTGCCGCCGTTTTTATCGTCGGTTCGCCGCCGTTGAACGTAAAGTCCAATAGCCAGCTACCGCGCTGCATGCGTCCGGATGCGATCGCGCAAATCAGCGTAAAAAAGCGCAGGTTCACATCGCTAATTTGTCGCCCATGCGCCACGACATAGCGGCTGAGCGCCTGTTTGATATCCGCCACTTGTCCGCGATTGTCGAACAGCGCGGCGAACTCCTCCTCCGGCTCTCTGGCCCGCAGTAAATGATCGTAGATACAACGACGCAGCGCGATTTCACTGCCCTGTAGCTTATAGCGCTCGGCGCCCTCGCAGTTGACGGCGATATCGTAAAGAGCAAAGTGACGTTTGAGCAGCGTGATGTCGTTGCGCAGCGTATAGAGGCTGATAAACCACGTCGATTCGAGCTGCTCCAGCGAAACATCTTTATCCTGGCGCAACAGCGCCGTGAGCAACGCGCTACGCCGCTCGCGGGTAGAGCGCGTCTCTTTCCATGGTTTTTGCGACTGTTCCAGCAGCCTGCGGTGGCCCGCCGGGTTATCCACCTGAATAGAAAACCCCACTTTACGATCGTAGATGAGACGATTACCGGCTTGCATGATGATTTCGCCCAGCACCTTCAGATCGCTACGAATAGTGCGGGTAGAAACATGCATCGCGTTTGCCAACGACTGCTGCGTCACCGTCCCCTGGGCTATCTGGATAAAGATATCTCTGACTCGCTTATTGGTGAACAGTCTCATCTTTCCCTCTTCAGGCGATCTCGATATAGAGCGTCTGCACATCGTTTGGCTTCAGCATGCGTCTCTCCGGCGCTGGCGTTTGCTCATCCAGCAGCACGCAATGCGCGTTTTCCAGCGCGGGAATCGCTACCGACGCCGCCAGATTTGGGTTATAGAAACGGCACACCAGCCCATTGCCGTTTTCCGCGCATTTGACCACGCTCAATTGGGCATCCTGCGGGCCATCAGGCAGCGCCAGCACGCTGTGCTCCAATGGATAAGTGCGCTTTTCATCACTCAGGCAAAAACGCAGGCGACCGTTGAGGAAATCGCTGTCCTGATACACCGGGAACGCGGTCAGTAGCGCTTTTGAGATCTGCGCGTGCCGGGCATCATCAAACCGCCCCTGATAAATACGCCAGCTAAAATTAAAGCGGAGCGTTCCCATCAGTTGGGCATCCGGCGTTGCCACGACCGTTTCACCCGATGCTCGCCCCGGACGATAGAGCAGATTGGTTTTTCCCATGTAACCGAAAGAGCGGAACAGGGTGACGGCAATGGTATCAAAACGATCGCCGACGATTTCATACTCGCGCACGCCGTTGGTGTGCAGAGTAAAACCGTGACTATCATCATGCAGGTTAACGTAGCTCTGCATGGGCTCGATAGCGACAGGCTTCTCGTGCCAGCCTTCATCTTCCCATACCCGCAGCGCGTCGCTGAGCTGTACAGGGCGCGTGACCGCGCCAAACAGCTGATCGGCACAGGAGACATGAGCCAGAATATCGGTGGCAAAATGCACGCACAGGCGATGACTCCGCACCCGGTTTTCCACCTCGACGGTAAAGTGAATGAGCGTATCCTGTCGCAGCGTAATCTGCACCGTCACAGGCATGACGCCATCAAGCTCGCCACGAGCACGCGCCTCAAGATCGACGGGTACCGGCATCCGATAGTTAAGGCTCAGCGCCTGCCGTACATCGCTGCATTCCCGCGACACTGCGGTGAGATGTCCTTCCGAGGTCACGGTCAGATCTTCACGCGGCGGCGAATAGTTATAGGAGTCGCCGTCATCACCGTTCTCGACCAACAGCATTTGCCGCGCATAGCGCTTACCGCTGGCTTTATCAGCGATCGTCAGCAGGCCATTTTCTTCAACATCAACACGATAATGTTCATTTTCAATAAATGGTCGCGTATCGCGCTGCCGCTGGCTCTCTCCGTCGGCGCTAAAATCCAGATGCCAGCTTGTGTAACCCAAGGCAGGCAGCGCGCTGCTGTTTACCGTTACCTTGCTGCGGTAAACCTGCTGTGGTTTATGGTACGGTTTGCCCGGGTTAAGCCGGATGGTCTGATTGAGCACATAATCGGTCAGTTCCGTCTGCTCTTCAATCACGTACGGCAGCGCGCGCCCTGTCGCATCACGCAGCGTAAAAGGCACGCCCGGCAGCCAGGCTTCAAAGGTTATCTGCGGCGTCGCCGCCACGGTCAGCGGATTAAATACCGTAAAACAATAATCGTGTTCGCGCGGCGTACGCATCGCAATCTGCCGGGTATGAAGCTCCAGCAGGTTGCTGGCGAGATCGCGCGCCTGCTTATAGCGGGCGGCAATATCCCGGTTCGTGTCGTCGCTATTGCAGCCGCCGATGCTGTCATGCGCGGCATTGAAAAACATCAGCTTCCAGATATCGGCCATCACCCGAGCCGGATACTCATGCCCCAGGCTACGGCCAATCGCCAGCACCGGCTCCAGCGTATTAACCAGCAGCGCTTCGATATCGTTATTCATCTGCTTCAGGTCAGCCCGGCATGAAAAGATGGTTTTATGTACCCTTGAGTGTTTCCCCTCCGTCAACTCTCCCTTCAGGACGCGAACGTCTGCGCCCGCCTCCTGTTCCAGTGCGCTAATAAAGTCGAGCGGGCTACTGATTTGGTAATGACGCTGGTTGTCGCAGGCGTTGAACTGACGCACCAGTTCCGGCAAATTCTCGCGGATCGGCGCCTGGTCGAAACCATGCGGATACAGCAGGTTGGCACGGGCGCTGCGCGATTCAATTGGCGTCATTTTTTCGTTCAAAAATGTCGTCTGGCTATCCGGCGTTTCATCCAGCAGGCCGCCGTAGTGGTATCCCCAGGGCATCTGCACGGCAAACACCGTATCGCCGTTGTCGCCCTGCCAGCAGAATTCCGTCTCATGCAGCGTATTGTCGGCAATTCCGCGCCAGAACAGCGCATGGTGAATGCCGAACTGGCGGTATATTTGCGGCATATTGCCGCCCTGGCCAAAGCAGTCGGGCACATAACCCAGCGCCATGCAGCCGCCCGCCTCTTTGGCGATTTTCATTCCGTACCACAGGTTACGCACCACCGATTCCTGGTGAATCACCAGTTGATCGGTTTGCGTGTACCACGGCCCGGTCAGCAGACGCTTCGCCGCGATCAGGGCACCGAGACGATCCTTATCTTCCGGCGCCCATTGCAGGTAGCTCTCAATTAAGGCGCTTTGCGCATCGAGGAGGTAACAGGAGAAATCGGGGTTATTCTCCAGCACGCGCAGCACATTCTTCACGTGATTTAACAAATAAATACGCGAACGTGACGAGGTAAAATACCACTCCTGATCCCAGTGAGTATGGCTGTAAACATGCACTACTTTCTCTTTCATCCCACCCTCCCTTCTGCGGCCTGAGCCGATTAATCAAACTTAATGTCAATCTCTTCGCTGACCGCTGGCGCAGCGGCGTTTTCCTCAGCTGATTCGTCGTTAAAATTCACCAGCAGATTGGCGCCGATGGCGATGACTGCGGTTCCTACCAGCGCGCCGAGAAAATAGGCCCACGGATGGCCGACGGTGAAACCACCGTACAGCCCGCCCAGCGGTGGCATGATCGGATAGGCTTTGAACAGCGCCACGGTCATTGCGCCCAGCGCACCGGCCAGTACGTTAATCGGGATAAGCCTTGCGGGGTTACGCAGGGTGAAGGGGATCGCGCCCTCGGAAATACCGAGAATGCCCATAATGACCGCGCCGTTACCGGCTTCTTTCAGCGTCTGGTTAAAGTTATGGGGGCGCAGGAATCGCGCGGCGGCATAGCCGAGCGGCGGGATAATAATGGCCACGTTGACCAGAATCGCAGGCAGGTAGACGCCGCTCAGGAACAGCACGTTGGCGGTACCCCAGGCGGCTTTGTTGACCGGCCCCCCAAGATCAAAACAGATCATTCCCCCAAGTACCGCCGCCAGCATGACGGTGCTGGTGCCATCCTCGGTCATCTGCTGTACCCAGCCCATCAGGGCGGCATTAATCCAGCTCAGCACATCGCCAAGCAACAGCAGCATGATCACCACCTGTAACCCCACGGTGATAAACGGCAGAATAATCAGCGGGACGGAGCTGGACGCCGAGCCGGTAATACGAATTTTGCTCCCGACCCACTCCGACGAATAGCCCGCCAGCAGCCCGCCCAGCACCGCGCCAAGGAAGCCGGAGCCGGTCATCGATGCAATCAGCCCGGCGGTAAAACCGGCTGCCAGCCCTTTTTTCCCTGCGATCGAAAAGGCCACATACGCGCCAAGCACGTAGTTCATCAGGCCGATAATTTTGAAGCCCACATCCTGAGTCAGGTACAGCCAGTTCATTAACCCATCGCTTTTGGCAAAAGCGTCCAGGTTAGGCTCGCCGACAATCAGGCCAATAATCTTGGCCACGGCCACCATCAGTGAACCGGCAATAATGACCGGTAAAGCGTAGGAAATCCCGGTCATTAAATGGTTTTTTATGTCTATCATTATCTTTTTCATGACATCACCATCTCTGTTTTATTGATTGCGACGCGCCTCAACGGCCGAAACGCATTTGGTAATCACATCGGCCGCATGGCTGACACATTGCCCAATCTTGACCCGAATAATGGTTTTTCCCGCAAACCGTTCTTCTTCTTCAATGGCGCGGTCGGCGGCAATCAGCACAAAATCAGCGTCGGCAATATCCTGCTCCGAAAGGCGGTCCATAATGCCCAGCGCCCCCTGCTGCTCAATATTGACCCGATGCCCGAGACGCGCCCCCTCTTTTTCCAGCGATTTAGCGGCCATCGGCGTATGGGCCAGACCGGCAATACAGGAAGTCACTCCCACAATATTCATATCTGCTCCTTTATTTCGATGCGTGACTGCATAAAGTGAAACAACTCATCTTCATCGTTGGCGGCGAATAAATAGGCTCTGAATTCGTCTTCAACAATTTGGCTGGCAAGGCTATTGATGATTTTTAAATGCAAAAACTGCGCGCCGGATTCCGGCACCAGCAGGCCGAAAATAATCTGTACCGGCTGACCGTCGAGGCTTTCCCAGGGAATAGGCTGCTGCAGGCGGATAAAAATCACCCCGGCCCGGGAGACGTTGGCGGTTTTGGCGTGAGGAATGGCTATCTGGTTCTCAAAACCGGTGGAGTATTGCTTCTCTCGCTCCCACAGATCGGCTTCAATTTGCGCTGCGCTTTCGGCCCAGCCCTGCGCCACGGCATGGTGGGCCAAAAAACGGAAAATAGACTGCTTATCGGCGAAAGTCTGGTTGAGAAAAATGTTGTCCCGAGCAATGAGCATTGACCTACCTCTCCATGCGTTTATTCCCGATTAGATTGCGTCAATACTAGGCTTTCTGGTGCACGCAAACTGAGCGCCGTTTTCCGCCCGCAGGAGGAAACGCGTTCTTTATCACGAGGGGAAAAAAGCGAGCGGAGTCAAAAAAATGCCGCGATTTGTGATGGGAAACAAGTTTGCCCGGCATCGCTATGCTCGGCCGGGCTACGGGAAGAAATAGAGAGATTACCCTTTCAGCTTCGGATCCAGCGCGTCGCGCAGCCCATCGCCCAGCAGGTTAAACGCCAGCACTGTCAGGAAAATGGCCAGCGCCGGGAAGACCGCAACGTGCGGTGCAATCACCATATCAGCACGCGCTTCATTGAGCATCGCCCCCCATTCCGGCGTTGGCGGCTGTGCCCCGAGGCCGAGGAACGACAGGCTGGCGGCAGAGATGATCGACACGCCAATACGCATGGTAAAATAAACCACAATCGACGATACGGTGCCCGGCAGAATATGCTGGAAAATGATCGCGCTGTCGCTGGCGCCAATGCTGCGCGCCGACTCGATAAAGGTCTGTTGCTTGAGAACCAGCGTATTGCCGCGCACCAGACGGGCAAATGCCGGGACGGAGAAAATCGCCACGGCGATAATCACGTTGGTCATGCCGCTGCCCATAATCGCCACCACCGCGATGGCCAGCAAAATACCAGGAAAGGCGAACAGCACGTCGCAGATACGCATGATGATGCGATCCCACCAACCTTCGTAGTAGCCCGCCACCAGCCCCAGCACGGTGCCGATAAGCGAACCCATCAGCACCGCGAAGACACCTGCGGTCAGCGAGATCTGCGCACCAACCAGCACACGACTGAAAATATCGCGCCCCAGCGAATCCACGCCGAACCAGTGAATCAGCGACGGCCCTTGATTTAGCCTGTCGTAGTCAAAATAGTTTTCCGCATCGAAAGGCGCAATCCACGGCGCGACCACCGCCACCGCAATCAGCAGCAGAACGAAAATGCCCGAAGCCATCGCCACCGGTTGCTGGCGAAAGCGCCGCCAGAACTCCCGCCACGGCGTGCGCTGCGAGGTTGCCTGCATCACAGGCATGGCGCTCAGAACAGCCTGTCGACGCCAGTTGAATAATCGCACGTTATTTATACCTGATAGCCGGGTTAATGGCGGCGTAAAGCACGTCCACCACTAAGTTGATAAGAATAAACTCCAGTGAAAACAGCAGCACCTCGGCCTGAATCACCGGGTAGTCGCGCATTTCCACCGAATCGACCAGCAGGCGTCCCAGCCCCGGCCAGTTAAATACCTTTTCGACGACGATAGAGCCGCCGAGCAGAAAGCCGAACTGCAGCCCCATCATGGTGACCACCGGGATCATCGCGTTACGCAGCCCGTGTTTGAGCACCACCACCTTTTCGCTGACGCCTTTGGCGCGCGCGGTACGCATATAGTCCTCATTCAGCACGTCAACGAACGAGGCGCGGGTGAAGCGTGCCATTACCGAAGCGACGGCGGCGCCCAGCGTCAATGAAGGCAAAATATAGTGTCGCCAGCTGTCGGCGCCCACGGTCGGCAGCCAGCCCAGTTCGACGGAGAAAATCTGCATCAGCAGCATCCCGAGGGCAAAGGCCGGGAACGAAATACCGGTCACCGCCAGCGCCATGCCCAGGCGGTCCGGCCAGCGGTTGCGCCAGACGGCGGCGGCAATGCCCGCGCCCATGCCGAACAATACCGCCCAGCCCATGCTAGCGAGCGTCAGCCACAGCGTGGGGAAAAAGCGGCTGGCAATCTCTGCCGATACCGGACGACGGGAAACCATCGACGTGCCAAAATCGCCCTGCACGGCATGGCTAATGTAATGCCAGAACTGCACGTACAGCGGCTGATCCAACCCCAGCTGTTGGCGCACCATGGCAATCACCTGCGCGTCTGCCTCCGGGCCAGCAATCAGCCGGGCCGGGTCGCCGGGCAGCATGTGGACGAACAAAAACACCAGCACCGCCACGATAAACAGCGTGGGGATCAGGCCGAGCAGGCGTTTAATCACATAGTTGAGCATGACTCTCCTTGCCGATGACTCCCTGCCCCTTCATGAGGCAGGGAAACGTCGCTTACTTCAAATCCGCGTCGTCAAAGCTAAACCCGGTATCCGGCATAATATAGAATCCGGTCAACGACTTGCTGTGCGCTGATACCAGTTTCTCCACCACCAGCGGCACCCACGGCGACTCTTTCCAGATAGTATCCTGAACCGCCTTATACAACCGCGCTTTTTCGTTGCTGTCGGTGGTTTGCAGCGCGGCGCTGAGATCTTTATCGACCTGCGGATTACCGTAGAACGCGGTGTTAAACTGCGTTGGCGGCCAGTTTGAGGAGGCAAACAGCGGCGACAGCGCCCAGTCGGCTTCACCGGTCGAGGCCGACCAGCCGGTGTAGAACATTCTCACACCGCTCTCTTTCTGCCCCTTGCCTTCCACTTCCGCCGCACGCTGCCCGGCGTCCATCGCGGTGACCTGCGCTTTAATGCCAATTTGCGCCAGCTGCTGCTGGGTAAACTGCAGCACCTTCTGCGCGGTACTGTGATTATGCGATGACCACAGCGTGGTGCTAAAGCCGTTCGGGTAACCTGCCTCTTTCAGCAGCTCGCGGGCTTTCGCCGGGTCGTACGGCCACGGTTGATATTGCGTTGCGTAGGCAATCGACGGCGGCACGACGCCGGTAGCCGGTGTCGCGTAACCCGCAAAGGCGACCTTCACCAGCGCCTGACGGTTAATCGCGTAGTTGATGGCCTCGCGTACCTTCGGGTTATCGAACGGTTTTTGCGTCACGTTCATGCTGATGTAGCGCTGCATGATTGACGGGCTGGCCACCAGCTCAAGCTGGCTGTTTTTCGCCAGCAGCGCCGCCTGCTCGTAAGGGATCGGGAAGGCAAACTGCGCTTCACCGGTTTGCAGCATCGCCGCGCGGGTATTGTTGTCGACCACCGGACGCCAGGTAATGGAGTCCAGCTTCGGCAGCCCTTTTTGCCAGTAATTGGCGAACTTGCTGACCTTCACGAAGTCGGTCTGATTCCAGGTATCCAGCTGATACGGCCCGGTCCCCACCGGATGGAAACCAATCTCGTTACCGTATTTTTTCAGCGCCGCTGGCGAGATCATCGCCGTTGCCGGGTGGGCGAGAATATTGATAAACGCCGAGAACGGCTGCTTGAGGGTGATTTTCACCGTCTGCGGATCGACAACTTCGGTCTTATCAATGTTCTTGTACAGGTTATAGCGCTTGAGGTGGCTTTCTGGATTGCTGGCGCGATCGAGGTTGACCTTCACCGCCTCGGCGTTGAAATCAGTGCCATCCTGGAATTTGACGCCCTGGCGCAGCTTGACGGTATAGACCTTACCATCGTCCGACACCGTGTAGCTTTCCGCCAGCACGTTCTTCAGCTTCATCTCTTTATCCAGGCCGAACAGCCCCTGATAGAAGGATTTCGCCACCGCCTGCGACAGCGTGTCGTTAGCGTCATACGGGTCGAGGGTGGTGAAGTTGGAGCCTACCGCCACCACCACATCTTTGGCCGCGAACGAGGAAGCGGAGGCCAGCGCTGAAGCCACCCCCAGTGCAACCAGCCATTTACGTGAAACGCGTTGTGTCATGTTGTCCCCTGCCTATGGTTTTATTATCGATTTATCAGCGCACTGCTTGCCGGTTCGCGGGCCACATAGTGCCCCGGCGCCACCTGTTGCAAACTGATCGGTTCTACCTCTTCGCCCCGTCTGTAGATATTGCCCGGCAGCTCATCCGACAACAGCACGCGCTGCGGACGTTTGTGCGCCGGATCGGCCACCGGCACGGCGGCCAGCAGCTTGCGGGTATAAGGATGCTGCGGATTTTCAAAAATTGCGCGTCGCGGGCCAATCTCCACAATTCTCCCGCGGTACATCACCGCCACGCGATGGCTGATGCGTTCCACCACCGCCATATCATGGGAAATAAACAGAAAAGCGATGCCCATCTCCCGCTGCAACGACAGCAGCAGGTTGATAATCTGTGCGCGAATGGAAACATCTAGCGCCGACACCGATTCATCAGCAATCACCACCTTCGGTTGCAAGGCCAGCGCACGGGCAATGCAGATACGCTGCCGCTGGCCGCCAGAAAACTCGTGCGGATAACGCCAGGCGTGTTCCGGCTCCAATCCGACGCGCTGCAAAAGCCATTCAACTCGCTGCTGGAGCGCTTCGCCTTGCAGCACCCCGTGCACGCGCAGCGGCTCCATGATCGAAAAGCCAACCGTATGGCGCGGATCGAGTGAAGCGTAAGGGTCCTGGAAGATTATCTGAATATCACGGCGCAGCGGCTGAAGCTGGTGAGCGGAGAGCAGATCGATACGCTCGCCGTTGAAGGTAATCGTGCCCTTCTGCGATTCCACTAACCGCAGCAGCGCGCGCCCGGTCGTGGATTTGCCACAGCCAGATTCGCCCACCAGCGCCAATGTTTCACCGCCCCACAGGTCAAAGCTGACATTTTCCACCGCATGCACTTCACGGGTGACGCGGTTAAGCACGCCGCCGCGTAGCGGAAAGCGCGCCACCAGGTTGCGCACCTGAAGAATCGGCTTGCCCTCCACCACCGTTTTTTGCTGCTGAGGCTCAATCTCCGGCGCGTTGAGTTCAGGGAAACTGCGCGGATAGTCGCTGCCGCGCATCGCCCCCAGGCGGGGAACCGCCGCCAGCAGACGACGGGTATACGGATGCTGCGGCGCGTTAAAGATAGCCTCAACGCTACCGGTCTCCACCACTTCTCCCTGATGCATCACCAGCACCCGGTCGGCGATTTCCGCGACGACGCCCATATCGTGGGTGATAAAAATCACCCCCATCGACATCTCTTGTTGCAGCACGTTGATAAGCTGGAGAATTTGCGCCTGAATCGTGACGTCCAGCGCGGTCGTCGGCTCATCGGCAATCAGCACCGCCGGGCGACATGACAGCGCCATCGCGATCATCACCCGCTGACGCATACCGCCGGAAAGCTGGTGCGGGTAGCGCGACAGCATGGTCTGCGCCTCAGGAATGCGCACTTTATCGAGCGTTTTTTTCGCCTCAATCAGCGCCTCTTCGCGGCCCAGCCCCTGATGCAGGCGGATAGACTCGGCAATCTGCTCGCCGATGGTGAACACCGGGTTAAGCGACGTCATCGGTTCCTGAAAAATCATCGCGATGTCGGCGCCGCGCACGCTGCGCATCTGCGCGGGCGTCTGTTCCTGCAGTTCGATCACTTCGCGATTGCGCCGCCGCAGCAGCATTTGGTCGCACTGCATCTGGCTGTTGGACTGTTCCAGCAGCCGCATCAGCGCCAGCGCCGTCACGGACTTGCCCGAACCAGACTCGCCGACAATCGCCAGCGTCTCTCCCCGGTTCAGATGAAAAGAGAGTTGATGCACGGCGCGCACGGACTGCTTGTCCTGGCGAAACGCGACGTTCAGATTCTGAATACTCAGCACCTGCGTGACATCAAGCTCGTCGGAATGCGGCACGGTGACTCCTTCTATTCGCGATAAATGCCAATCGTAGGCGTATCCCCGGCATAGGCCCAGGCGCGATACATCCCCTCGCTGTTAAACGGCAGCACGACGTTGCCCTCGCGATCGATAGCAATCAGACCACCGCTGCCGCCCAGCGCGGGCAGTTTTTCCATCACCACCCGTTCGCAGGCTTCCAGCAGGCTGAGATTGCCGTATTCCATTAGCGCGGCAATATCGTAAGCCGCCAGCGTGCGGATAAATACCTCGCCGGTGCCGGTACAGGAGACGGCTACGCTGGCGTTGTTGGCATAGCATCCCGCGCCGACCAGTGGGCTATCGCCCACCCGCCCTGGCAACTTGTTGGTCATGCCGCCGGTCGACGTCGCCGCGGCAAGATTGCCGTTGAGATCTAATGCCACCGCGCCGACGGTGCCCATCTTCTGCCGTTCATCAAGCGGCGCGTCGTGGTCGAGAATAAACTCGCCGTTGCTGCGAGCCTCGATAAGCTGCTGAAAACGCGCGTCGGTGGAGAACAGCGAATTCTCGACCAGCTCGACGCCCTGCGCCTGAGCAAAAGCCTCTGCCCCTTCGCCAATCAACATCACGTGCGGGCTATTTTCCAGCACCAGCCTGGCCGCCAGTACCGGGTTACGCAGGCGCTTTACCCCAGCGACGGCGCCCGCCTGCAGCGAATTGCCGTCCATCACGCAGGCGTCAAGTTCATGCGTTTCATCAGCGGTAAACACCGAGCCGATCCCGGCGTTAAACAGCGGACACTCCTCCAGCTGACGAACCGCTTCGGTCACCGTATCCAGCGCGCTGGCGCCGGACTCCAGCATCCCCTGCGCATGCTCGACAATGCCGGACAGCGCGGTGACATATTCGCGCTCTTTTTCCGCTGACATCTGCTGGCGGCTTATTGCCCCTGCTCCGCCATGAATCGCAATGACTGCCTTACCCATTCGTTATCCCTTACGTCATTTTATTTATAAATATCATTATAGTGACTCTGTTCCTATATCAATTTTGAATATAGAAAGAGCGTCCGGAAATGTCAGGGTACACCACAGGTGGCATACAGTCTGCGGGGGTTTTCTGCCATAATGTGCGCATTCGAACGTTTCCCGCAGGAGTTTACCCATGGATTTTACCGCCGGACTGATACCGCTTGATACCGCGCTCGCCCAGATGCTTGAGCAGATTAGCCCGCTTCGTGAAAGCGAGTCGGTGCCGCTGTTACAGGCCTTTGGCCGTATTACCGCAGGCGATGTCATCTCTCCATTGGACGTGCCGGGTTTTGATAATTCGGCGATGGATGGCTACGCGGTGCGCCTCGCCGACCTCGCGGCACAAACGCCGCTGACGGTAGCGGGTAAAGCCTTTGCCGGGCAGCCGTTCCACGGCGAATGGCCTGCCGGAAGCTGCGTGCGCATTATGACCGGCGCGCCGATTCCCGCAGGCTGTGAAGCGGTAGTGATGCAGGAAGAGACCGAGCAGACCGACGCCGGTATCCGTTTCACCGCGCCGGTGAAGCCGGGGCAGAATATTCGCCGTCGCGGCGAAGACATCGCCAACGGCGCGGTGGTTTTCCCGGCGGGTACCCGCCTCACCGTCGCCGAGCTGCCGGTGCTGGCGTCTCTCGGCATTGCCGAGGTGAACGTGGTGCGTAAAGTGCGCGTCGCCCTGTTCTCCACCGGTGACGAACTCCAGCTACCGGGCCAGCCGTTGGGCGATGGGCAAATCTACGACACCAACCGCCTGGCGGTGCATCTGATGCTCGAACAGTTGGGCTGCGAGGTGATTAACCTCGGGATTATCCGCGATGACCCGGAACAGCTGCGCCAGACCTTTATTCAGGCCGACCAGCAGGCGGACGTGGTCATTAGCACCGGCGGCGTTTCCGTTGGCGAAGCGGACTACACCAAAACGATTCTCGACGAGCTGGGTGAAATCAGCTTCTGGAAGCTCGCCATCAAACCGGGCAAGCCGTTCGCCTTCGGTAAGCTAAGCCACAGCTGGTTCTGCGGTCTGCCGGGTAACCCGGTCTCCGCGGCGCTCACCTTCTATCAACTGGTGCAGCCGTTGTTGGCCAAACTGAGTGCGGGCAGCAACGCCACGCAGGCTCCGCGCCTGCGCGTGCGAACGACCGATCGGCTGAAAAAATCCCCAGGCCGCCTCGACTTCCAGCGCGGCCTGCTGACCCGCGACGCCAACGGCGACCTTACCGTGTCCACTACCGGTCATCAGGGCTCGCACATTTTTAGCTCCTTCAGCCAGGGCAACTGCTTTATCGTGCTAGAGCGTGAGCGCGGCCACGTCGAAGCTGGCGAATGGGTAGAGGTTGAGCCCTTTAACCATCTGCTGGGAGGCCTGTAATGGCCGCCGAACTCAGCGATGCCGAGATGCTGCGCTACAACCGGCAAATCATCCTGCGGGATTTTGATTTTGACGGCCAGGAGCAGTTAAAGGCATCGCGTGTGCTGGTTGTCGGTTTGGGTGGGCTGGGCTGCGCGGCGGCGCAATATCTGGCCGCCGCGGGAGTTGGCCAACTCACTCTGCTTGATTTTGACACCGTGGCGCTCTCTAACCTGCAACGCCAGACGCTGCATAGCGACGCCACTATCGGTCAGCCAAAAGTCGACTCCGCCCGCGACGCGCTGGCGCGCATTAACCCACACGTCACGCTGGTCACCCACAACGCATTGCTGGAAGAGGCGGCGCTATGGGCGTTGATTGCGGAACATAATTTAGTGCTCGACTGTACCGATAACGTCGCCATTCGTAACCAGCTGAATGTGGGCTGTTTCCGGCATAAAGTCCCGCTGGTTTCCGGCGCGGCGATTCGCATGGAAGGGCAAATTTCGGTGTTTACGTATCAGGAAGGCGAGCCGTGCTACCGCTGCCTGAGCCGTCTGTTCGGCGAGAATGCGCTCACCTGCGTGGAAGCGGGCGTGATGGCCCCGCTGGTTGGGGTGATTGGCGCCATGCAGGCGATGGAAGCGATTAAGGTGCTGACCCACTACGGTACGCCTGCGGCGGGGAAAATCGTGATGTATGACGCGATGCGCTGCCAGTTCCGCGAGATGAAGCTGATGCGTAGCCCGACGTGCGAGGTGTGCGGGGAGGCTTCGGCGTAACCCCCTCACCCTAACCCTCTCCCCGATGGGGAGAGGGAACCGATCGTGCCAATAGAGAAAGTATTACAGCGACGTACGACCAAACGCCGTTTGCCAGTCCTGCTCAAACTTCGCCACTGCGGCATCCACCGCCGGATAGCTGATGAGCTGCTGCGCGACGTCCAGCGGCAGGGTAATCGACTGGCAGCCTGCCAGCAGGCAGTCCAGCGCCTGACGCGGAGTCTTAAAGCTCGCTGCAAGTACCTTCGACTGTGGCGCATGCAGAGTCAGCAGATCCTGTAATTCACACACGGTCTGAATACCATTTCCTCCCTGCGCATCGACGCGGTTAACGTAAGGCGCGACATATTCGGCCCCCGCCAGCGCCGACAGCAGACCCTGCGCAGCGCCGTAAACGGCGGTGCCCAGCGTCGGAATTCCCTCTTCTTTGAGCAATTTAATGGCCGCCAGCCCTTCCGCCGTCACCGGCACTTTGACCACCAGGTCCGGAATAATCGCCCGCAGCTTATGCGCGTCCGCCACCATGCCGTCGGCGGTTGTCGCCATCACCTGGGCAAATAAACGGCCTTTACCGCCCAGCGCTTCCAGCAGTTCCGGCAACAGTAGGCGTAATTGTTGAAGCCAGTTTGGCGTCGGACAGCGCGCAGAAACCGGAACGTACACGTAGTACGTGAGGATTTCGAGCACTGCCCGGCGCCAAAATGGCGAATAAAATAGCCTAATGGGATAGGCCCTGAGCATGGAATAACCTTACCACAGCAAAACCTCTTCTTAAGTTGACGCACATCAAGATAACTTTCATTCGAAAGTATTTTAATCTTTATACGAAAGATGAGGGCAGCATATGATTTTCAACATTCAGCGCTATTCCACCCACGATGGTCCCGGTATCCGTACCGTGGTTTTCCTGAAAGGCTGTTCACTCGGCTGTCGCTGGTGCCAGAACCCGGAGAGCCGCGTGCACAAACAGGATCTGTTGTTCGATCCGCGCCTGTGCCTCGACGGTTGCGATCTTTGCCAACAGGCCGCGCCATCGGTTATTGAACGTGCGCTTAACGGTCTGGTTATTCATCGGGAAAAGCTCGATCAAACGCAGCTTGATGCGCTGACCGACTGCTGCCCGACTCAGGCACTGACCGTCTGCGGCGAAGAGAAAAGCGCCGAAGAAATTATGGCCACCGTGCTGCGCGATAAACCGTTTTACGATCGCAGCGGCGGCGGTATGACGCTCTCCGGCGGCGAACCGTTTATGAACCCGAAACTGGCGCTGGAACTGTTGAAAAGCGCTCATGAGCAGGGCATCCACACGGCGGTAGAAACCTGCCTGCATGTGCCATGGCGCTACCTGGAACCCGCGCTACCCTATATCGACCTGTTCCTCGCTGACCTGAAGCACGTAGACGAAGCACGCTTCAAGCAGTGGACCGACGGTTCGGCTAAACGCGTGCTCGACAATCTGAAGCGACTGGCCGCCGCAGGAAAACAGATCACGCTGCGCGTACCGCTGATTCAGGGCTTTAATGCCGATGAAAACTCCATCAAAGCGATTGCTGATTTTGCCGCCGACGAGATGCCGGGCGTGCGCGACATTCATTTTCTGCCGTATCACACGTTGGGTATCAACAAATATACCCTGCTCGGCCTTCCCTACTTTGCACCCGACAAGCCGCTGAACGACCCGGCGCTGCTGGATTTTGCCCAGCAGTACGCCCGCGAAAAAGGGTTAACGGCGACACTACGAGGATAAAAACCATGACCACTCTGACTCTCGACAAACTGACCGACCGTATCAAAGCTCACAAAACCGCGCTGGTACATATTGTTAAGCCGCCGGTCTGCACCGAACGCGCACGCCACTATACCGAAGCGTACCAGCAGCATCTGGATAAACCGATTCCGGTACGCCGCGCGCTGGCGCTGGCCCACCATCTGGCGGAACGCACCATCTGGATTAAACATGACGAACTGATTGTCGGTAACCAGGCAAGCGAAGTGCGCGCCGCGCCCATTTTCCCGGAATATACCGTCAGCTGGATTGAAAAAGAGATCGACGACCTGGCCGACCGCCCCGGCGCCGGATTTGCGGTGAGCGAAGAGAACAAACGCGTACTGCATGAAGTGTGCCCATGGTGGCGTGGCCAGACTGTGCAAGACCGCTGCTACGGCATGTTTACCGATGAACAGAAAGCGCTGCTGGCCACCGGCATTATTAAAGCCGAAGGTAATATGACCTCCGGCGACGCCCACCTGGCGGTGAACTACCCGCTGCTGCTGGAAAAAGGCCTCGATGGCATGCGCGCCAAAGTCGCCGAGCGTCGTACCCGCATTAACCTGACCGTACTGGAAGACCTGCACGGTGAGCAGTTCCTGAAAGCCATTGATATCGTACTGGAAGCCGTGAGCCTGCACATTGTGCGTTTCGCCGAGCTGGCGCGCAAAATGACCGCCGAAGAGTCTCGCGAAAACCGCCGCGACGAGTTGCTGGCGATCGCCGAAAACTGCGATGTGATTGCCCATCAGCCGCCAAAAACCTTCTGGCAGGCGCTGCAGCTGTGCTACTTCATCCAGCTGATTCTGCAAATTGAGTCCAACGGTCACTCGGTGTCGTTCGCCCGTATGGACCAGTATCTGTATCCGTACTACCGCCGCGACGTTGAGCTGGAACAGTCGTTGGATCGCGAACACGCTATCGAACTGCTGCACAGCTGCTGGCTGAAGCTGCTGGAAGTGAACAAAATTCGCTCCGGCTCGCACTCCAAGGCCTCTGCCGGTAGCCCGCTGTATCAGAACGTGACCATCGGCGGCCAGAAGCTGGTCAACGGCGAAGCGCAGGACGCGGTCAACCCGCTCTCTTACGCGATTCTCGAATCCTGCGGCCGCCTGCGTTCCACGCAGCCAAACCTGAGCGTGCGCTATCACGCCGGGATGAGCAACGACTTCCTCGACGCCTGCGTGCAGGTCATTCGCTGCGGCTTTGGCATGCCGGCATTCAACAACGATGAGATCGTGATTCCAGAATTTATCAAACTGGGCGTTGAACCTCAGGATGCCTATGATTATGCGGCCATCGGCTGTATTGAAACCGCCGTTGGCGGTAAATGGGGCTACCGCTGCACCGGGATGAGCTTTATCAACTTTGCCCGCGTGATGCTGGCCGCGATGGAAGGCGGTCGCGATGCCACCAGCGGCCAGGTGTTCCTGCCGCAGGAACGCGCGCTGTCGCAGGGTAACTTCGCCAACTTCGAGCAGATGCTGGCCGACTGGGATACCCAGATTCGTTACTACACCCGTAAATCCATTGAGATTGAATACGTGGTCGACACCATGCTGGAAGAGAACGTGCACGATATTCTGTGCTCGGCGCTGGTTGACGACTGCATTGAGCGGGCGAAAAGCATTAAACAGGGCGGCGCGAAGTACGACTGGGTTTCCGGCCTGCAGGTGGGGATCGCCAACCTCGGCAACAGCCTGGCGGCAGTGAAAAAACTGGTCTTCGATCAGGGGCTGATTGGTCAGCAGGAGCTGGCAAAAGCGCTGGCGGAAGACTACGAAGGGCTGACCCACGAGCAGTTACGTCAGCGTTTGATTAACGGCGCGCCGAAGTACGGCAACGATGATGACAGCGTCGACGCCCTGTTGGCCCGCGCCTATCAGACCTATATCGACGAACTGAAGCAGTATCACAACCCACGTTACGGTCGCGGCCCGATCGGCGGCAACTATTACGCGGGTACATCTTCCATTTCAGCGAACGTACCGTTTGGCGCGCAGACCATGGCAACCCCGGACGGCCG
Organism: Kluyvera sp. Awk 3; assembly: GCF_028069715.1. Classification (NCBI taxonomy): domain Bacteria; kingdom Pseudomonadati; phylum Pseudomonadota; class Gammaproteobacteria; order Enterobacterales; family Enterobacteriaceae; genus Kluyvera; species Kluyvera sp. Awk 3. The sequence continues at coordinate 34,485 of NZ_JANEWH010000046.1, forward strand.
TAAAGCGAAAACCCCGCTTGCTGAAGGCGCCAGCCCGGCTTCCGGTACCGACCATCTTGGCCCAACGGCGGTGATTAGCTCCGTCGGGAAGCTGCCGACCTCGGCGATTCTCGGCGGCGTGCTGCTGAACCAGAAGCTGAACCCGGCGACGCTGGAAAACGAAAGCGACAAGCAAAAGCTGATGGCGCTGCTGCGTACCTTCTTCGAAGTGCACAAAGGCTGGCATATTCAGTACAACATCGTGTCGCGCGAAACGCTGCTGGAAGCGAAAAAACATCCGGATCAGTACCGTGATTTGGTGGTGCGCGTAGCGGGGTATTCGGCGTTCTTTACCGCGCTGTCGCCGGATGCGCAGGACGATATTATTGCGCGTACTGAGCATACGCTGTAAGTCGGCGCATTTCCCCCTCACCCTAACCCTCTCCCCTCAGGGGAGAGGGAACCGATCGGCGCCGTTGGTCAATCCCCCCTCTCCCTTCCAGGGAGAGGGCCGGGGTGAGGGTCCAACGCGCAC
>NZ_JANEWH010000047.1:0-34031 GCF_028069715.1 Kluyvera sp. Awk 3
GAATTGAAACGGTTCAGTTTGCTTAATATTGTTTGGTTTTAGTTAATTGTACTTCTTTATAGGTAAAGTCATTTTTTGTGCAAAGTTACATTTCTGAAACATCATTTCTGTAATGTTGTTAAAAAGTGCCGGGTTTACTGATTTCAATCAAAACCTGTATGGACATAAGGTGAATACTTTGTTACTTTAGCGCTACGAACTTGAAATTGGTAAGACCAATTGACTCCGGGCTAATGGCAGAGACAGGGAACAATGGCCTACAGCAAAATCCGCCAACCAAAATTATCCGATGTGATTGAGCAGCAGTTGGAGTTTTTGATTCTTGAGGGGACGTTACGCCCCGGCGAAAAACTTCCACCTGAACGCGAACTGGCTAAACAGTTCGACGTTTCTCGCCCTTCGCTGCGTGAGGCGATTCAACGCCTTGAAGCCAAAGGGCTCCTGCTTCGTCGCCAGGGCGGCGGGACTTTTGTTCAGAGCAGCCTATGGCAGAGCTTCAGCGATCCGCTGGTTGAGCTACTGTCCGACCACCCTGAATCCCAGTTTGATCTGCTAGAGACCCGTCACGCGCTGGAAGGTATCGCGGCTTATTACGCGGCACTGCGCAGCACTGATGAAGATCGCGTACGCATTCGCGAGCTGCATCAGGCCATCGAACGGGCTCAGCAATCGGGCGACCTTGACGCTGAATCTGACGCCGTCGTCCAGTATCAAATTGCGGTCACTGAAGCGGCTCACAACGTGGTGCTACTTCATTTGCTACGGTGTATGGAGCCGATGCTGGCGCAAAACGTTCGTCAAAACTTTGAGTTGCTCTACGCCCGTAGGGAAATGCTCCCGCAGGTCAGCAATCATCGTACCCGTATTTTTGAAGCGATCATGGCCGGCGAACCCGAGCAGGCGCGCGAAGCGTCTCATCGCCACCTGGCCTTCATTGAAGAGATTTTGTTGGACAGAAGCCGTGAACAGAGCCGCCGTGAGCGCTCGTTACGTCGTCTCCAGCAGCGAAAGGATTAAGCTTTTTCCCGGCAGCTGTTTGACCGGGAAATGTGAAAATGCGCCATTGAGAGCGCGGCAACTAAACGCAGAACCTGTCTTATTGCGTTTTCCCACGAAAGCGCAATGGGACAGGTTCCAGACAAATCAACGTACTAGATAGATAAGGAATAACCCATGTCAGAACGTTTACACAATGACGTGGATCCGATCGAAACTCGCGACTGGCTACAGGCGATCGAATCGGTCATCCGTGAAGAAGGTGTTGAGCGCGCTCAGTATCTTATCGACCAACTGCTTTCTGAAGCACGCAAAGGCGGCGTTCAGGTAGCGGCGGGTGCAAGTGCTAGCGGTTACGTCAACACTATTGCCGTTGAAGATGAACCGGAATACCCGGGCAATCTGGAGCTGGAGCGTCGTATTCGTTCTGCTATCCGTTGGAACGCCATCATGACCGTGCTGCGTGCGTCTAAAAAAGACCTCGAGCTGGGCGGCCACATGGCTTCCTTCCAGTCTTCTGCGACCTTCTACGAAGTGTGCTTCAACCACTTCTTCCGCGCACGCAACGAGCAGGATGGCGGCGACCTGGTGTACTTCCAGGGCCACATCTCCCCGGGCGTCTACGCGCGTGCTTTCCTGGAAGGCCGTCTGACCGAAGAACAAATGAACAACTTCCGTCAGGAAGTTCACGGTAAAGGTCTGTCTTCCTACCCGCACCCGAAACTGATGCCGACCTTCTGGCAGTTCCCGACTGTATCTATGGGTCTGGGCCCGATCGGCGCTATCTATCAGGCTAAATTCCTGAAATACCTGGAACACCGTGGTCTGAAAGACACCTCCAAACAGACCGTTTACGCCTTCCTGGGCGACGGCGAGATGGATGAACCAGAATCTAAAGGCGCTATCACCATCGCGACCCGTGAAAAACTGGACAACCTGGTCTTTGTTATCAACTGTAACCTGCAGCGTCTTGATGGCCCGGTTACCGGTAATGGCAAAATCATTAACGAACTGGAAGGCATCTTCGCGGGCGCTGGCTGGAACGTTATCAAGGTTATCTGGGGCGGTCGTTGGGACGAACTGCTGCGTAAAGATACCAGCGGTAAACTGATCCAGCTGATGGAAGAAACCGTTGACGGTGACTACCAGACCTTCAAATCCAAAGACGGCGCTTACGTGCGTGAGCACTTCTTCGGTAAATATCCGGAAACCGCAGCGCTGGTTGCCGACTGGACTGACGAGCAGATCTGGGCCCTGAACCGTGGTGGTCACGATCCGAAGAAAGTCTACGCTGCACTGAAAAAAGCGCAGGAAACCAAAGGCAAAGCTACCGTAATCCTCGCCCATACCATTAAAGGTTACGGCATGGGTGACACCGCTGAAGGTAAAAACATCGCTCACCAGGTGAAGAAAATGAACATGGACGGCGTTCGCTACGTCCGAGATCGTTTCAATGTGCCGGTTGCCGATGCTGATATCGAAAAACTGCCGTACATTACCTTCCCGGAAGGTTCTGAAGAGCACACCTATCTGCACGCCCAGCGTCAGAAACTGCACGGCTACCTGCCAAGCCGTCAGCCGAACTTCGATGAGAAGTTAGAGCTGCCGACTCTGGAAGATTTCGCGCCGCTGCTGGAAGAGCAGAACAAAGAAATCTCTACCACTATCGCGTTCGTACGTGCTCTGAACGTGATGCTGAAGAACAAATCCATCAAAGACCGCCTCGTGCCGATCATCGCCGATGAAGCGCGTACCTTTGGTATGGAAGGTCTGTTCCGTCAGATTGGTATCTACAGCCCGAACGGTCAGCAGTACACCCCGCAGGACCGCGAGCAGGTTGCCTACTACAAAGAAGACGAGAAAGGCCAGATTCTGCAGGAAGGTATCAACGAACTGGGTGCTGGCGCATCCTGGCTGGCGGCTGCGACCTCTTACAGCACCAACAACCTGCCGATGATTCCGTTCTACATCTACTACTCCATGTTCGGGTTCCAGCGTATCGGTGACCTGTGCTGGCAGGCTGGCGACCAGCAGGCTCGCGGCTTCCTGGTAGGTGGTACTTCCGGTCGTACGACGCTGAACGGCGAAGGTCTGCAGCACGAAGATGGTCACAGCCATATTCAGTCTCTGACTATCCCGAACTGTATCTCTTACGATCCGTCTTACGCGTACGAAGTTGCGGTCATCATGCACGATGGTCTGGAGCGTATGTACGGTGAGAAACAAGAGAACGTTTACTACTACATCACCACGCTGAACGAAAACTACCACATGCCGGCAATGCCAGCAGGTGCCGAGGAAGGTATCCGTAAAGGTATCTACAAACTCGAAACCATCGAAGGTAGCAAAGGTAAGGTTCAGCTGCTGGGCTCCGGTTCTATCCTGCGTCACGTCCGTGAAGCAGCGCAGATCCTGGCGAAAGACTACGGTGTGGGCTCTGACGTGTACTCTGTGACTTCCTTCACTGAACTGGCGCGTGATGGCCAGGATTGTGAGCGCTGGAACATGCTGCACCCGCTGGAAACGCCGCGCGTTCCGTACATCGCTCAGGTGATGAACGACGCACCGGCTGTTGCCTCTACCGACTATATGAAACTGTTTGCTGAGCAGGTTCGTACTTATGTACCGGCTGATGATTACCGCGTACTGGGTACCGACGGCTTTGGCCGCTCTGATAGCCGTGAAAACCTGCGTCACCACTTCGAAGTTGATGCTTCCTACGTGGTTGTAGCGGCACTGGGCGAACTGGCTAAACGTGGCGAAATCGATAAGAAAGTGGTTGCGGAAGCAATTACCAAATTCAACATCGATGCAGAAAAAGTTAACCCGCGTCTGGCGTAAGAGGTAAAAGAACAATGGCTATCGAAATCAATGTACCGGACATCGGGGCTGATGAAGTTGAAATCACCGAGATCCTGGTCAAAGTAGGCGACAAAGTTGAAGCTGAACAGTCGCTGATCACCGTAGAAGGCGACAAAGCCTCTATGGAAGTTCCGTCTCCTCAGGCTGGTATCGTTAAAGAGATCAAAGTCTCTGTTGGCGACAAAACTGAGACCGGCAAACTGATCATGATTTTCGATTCCGCCGACGGTGCAGCAGCAGCTGCACCTGCCAAGGCAGAAGAGAAGAAAGAAGCGGCTCCGGCAGCAGCACCTGCTGCAGCGGCAGCAAAAGACGTACACGTTCCGGATATCGGCGGTGACGAAGTTGAAGTGACCGAGATTCTGGTGAAAGTGGGCGACACCGTGACCGCAGAGCAGTCGCTGATCACCGTAGAAGGCGATAAAGCCTCTATGGAAGTCCCGGCGCCGTTCGCGGGTACCGTGAAAGAGATCAAAGTGAACACCGGCGACAAAGTGTCTACCGGCTCTCTGATTATGGTCTTCGAAGTCGCGGGCGCGGCACCAGCGGCTGCACCGGCTCAGGCAGCAGCGCCTGCCGCAGCGGCGGCTCCGGCAGCAGCTTCGGGCTCCAAAGAAGTTAACGTACCGGATATCGGCGGTGACGAAGTTGAAGTCACTGAAGTGATGGTTAAAGTCGGCGATAAAATTGCCGCTGAGCAGTCACTGATTACCGTAGAAGGCGACAAAGCCTCTATGGAAGTTCCGGCACCGTTCGCGGGCACCGTGAAAGAGATCAAAATCAGCACCGGCGACAAAGTCAAAACCGGTTCTCTGATTATGGTCTTCGAAGTGGAAGGCGCAGCACCTGCTGCCGCGCCGGCTCAGGCAGCAGCTCCGGCTCCGGCCGCCGCGCCTGCACAAGCAGCAGCGCCTGCTCCGGCCGCAAAAGCGGAAGGCAAATCTGAGTTTGCTGAGAACGACGCTTACGTCCACGCTACTCCGCTGATTCGTCGCCTGGCGCGCGAATTCGGCGTGAACCTGGCGAAAGTGAAAGGGTCTGGCCGTAAAGGTCGTATCCTGCGCGAAGACGTTCAGGCTTACGTGAAAGACGCTATCAAGCGTGCGGAAGCGGCTCCGGCTGCAGCAGCAGGCGGCGGTATTCCGGGCATGCTGCCTTGGCCGAAAGTGGACTTCAGCAAGTTTGGTGAAATCGAAGAAGTGGAACTGGGCCGTATCCAGAAAATCTCTGGTGCTAACCTGAGCCGTAACTGGGTGATGATCCCGCACGTTACCCACTTCGATAAGACCGATATCACCGATCTGGAAGCGTTCCGTAAACAGCAGAACGCCGAAGCTGAAAAACGTAAACTGGACGTGAAATTCACCCCAGTGGTCTTCATCATGAAAGCCGTTGCCGCCGCTCTGGAACAGATGCCGCGCTTCAACAGCTCTCTGTCCGAAGATGGTCAGCGTCTGACGCTGAAGAAATACATCAACATCGGCGTTGCGGTAGATACCCCGAATGGTCTGGTTGTTCCTGTCTTCAAAGACGTGAACAAGAAGAGCATTACCGAGCTGTCTCGCGAACTGACCACCATCTCCAAGAAAGCGCGTGATGGCAAGCTGACTGCTGGCGAAATGCAGGGCGGTTGCTTCACCATCTCCAGCATCGGCGGCCTGGGTACCACCCACTTCGCGCCGATTGTTAACGCGCCGGAAGTGGCGATCCTCGGTGTCTCCAAGTCCTCTATGGAGCCAGTGTGGAACGGTAAAGAGTTTATGCCGCGTCTGATGATGCCGATTTCGCTCTCCTTCGACCACCGCGTTATCGACGGTGCGGATGGTGCGCGCTTTATCACCATCATCAACAACATGCTGTCTGACATTCGCCGTCTGGTGATGTAATGAAAAAGCCGGCCTGACGGCCGGCTTTTTTCTGGTAACCTCGGAGTGGTTAGGGGTTATCAGCAACAAAGGACAAAATCGTTTGCCGTTTGTTGTTTAAAAATTGTTAACAATTTTGTAAAATACACGCGGATAGAACGTCCCGGTGGATGATGGGCGTAATAACTATAACGTCAGACCGCCGGATACAAATGATAGAGGTCATGATGAGTACTGAAATTAAAACTCAGGTCGTGGTACTTGGGGCGGGCCCGGCGGGTTACTCTGCTGCTTTCCGTTGCGCTGATTTAGGTCTGGAAACCGTAATCGTAGAACGTTACAGCACCCTCGGTGGTGTTTGTCTGAACGTTGGCTGTATCCCTTCTAAAGCGCTGCTGCACGTAGCAAAAGTTATCGAAGAAGCCAAAGCGCTGGCTGAACACGGTATCGTCTTCGGTGAGCCGAAAACGGATATCGACAAGATTCGTACCTGGAAAGAGAAAGTCATCACTCAACTGACCGGCGGTCTGGCTGGTATGGCCAAAGGCCGTAAAGTGAAAGTGGTTAACGGTCTGGGTAAATTCACCGGGGCGAACACCCTGGAAGTGGAAGGCGAAAACGGCAAAACCGTGATCAACTTCGACAACGCGATCATCGCGGCGGGTTCTCGTCCAATTCAGCTGCCGTTCATTCCGCATGAAGATCCGCGCATTTGGGACTCCACAGACGCGCTGGAACTGAAAGAAGTGCCAAAACGCCTGCTGGTTATGGGCGGCGGTATCATCGGTCTGGAAATGGGTACCGTGTACCACGCGCTGGGTTCAGAGATTGACGTGGTTGAAATGTTCGACCAGGTTATCCCGGCTGCCGATAAAGACATCGTTAAAGTCTTCACCAAGCGCATCAGCAAGAAATTCAACCTGATGCTGGAAACCAAAGTGACCGCCGTTGAAGCGAAAGAAGACGGTATTTACGTTTCCATGGAAGGCAAAAAAGCGCCGTCTGAAGCAAAACGCTACGACGCGGTGCTGGTGGCTATCGGCCGTGTACCGAACGGTAAAAACCTCGACGCGGGCAAAGCTGGCGTGGAAGTTGACGACCGTGGCTTCATCCACGTCGACAAACAGCTGCGCACCAACGTGCCGCACATCTTTGCTATCGGCGATATCGTCGGTCAGCCGATGCTGGCGCACAAAGGTGTTCACGAAGGTCACGTGGCTGCCGAAGTTATCTCCGGTAAGAAACACTACTTCGATCCGAAAGTTATCCCGTCCATCGCGTACACTGAGCCAGAAGTTGCATGGGTTGGCCTGACTGAGAAAGAAGCGAAAGAGAAAGGCATCAGCTACGAAACCGCCACCTTCCCGTGGGCTGCTTCTGGCCGTGCTATCGCTTCCGACTGCGCAGACGGTATGACCAAACTGATCTTCGACAAAGAATCTCACCGTGTGATCGGTGGTGCGATTGTCGGCACCAACGGCGGCGAGCTGCTGGGTGAAATCGGTTTGGCGATCGAAATGGGCTGTGACGCTGAAGACATCGCGCTGACCATCCACGCGCACCCGACTCTGCACGAGTCCGTGGGCCTGGCTGCCGAAGTGTTCGAAGGTAGCATCACCGACCTGCCGAACCCGAAAGCGAAGAAGAAGTAATTCTTTTTCCCGGTTATCGGAATGACATAAGCGGCCTGAGGGCCGCTTTTTTTATGCTTTCTGTCACAAAGCTGTGTCGAAGCGTAGCAAAGATTGTGATGCTGGTAACACATGCCGGCGGTGCTCAATCGACCAACGTCCGCTGTACGCGACGATCCCGTTATTTGCCCCCGTATTAGCCGTCCCCTCGGGAAACGTTCTGTTATATCTTGCCGTTATTTGAATAATAATAACGGTATAAAATAGTAGCGTGCTAATAAATTGAGGTGCTAGATATGAAAACGATTCTGACAACGGCAGCGCTGGCTGCGACCCTGATTTCCGGTATGGCTTTTGCGCAGGACGCCACCATCCCCTGGGCGGATAACAGTGGCGGTACCGAGAGCACGCATATTGCGGCGATGGGACAGGATCTGAATGCACAGCATCAACAGGTGACAAAAACGCAGGAAGGCGTCTGGGCGGATAACTCCGGCAGCATCAGTGCGGATGAAGCCGCGTTGACCAGCAGCAAACCGCCGGTGAAAGGCCATCCGGAGCTCATGCCTCATCAGGGGTAATAGCACATTGAGGTTTTAAAATACCCGGCAGCGTCTCCACGCTGCCGGGTATTTTTTTATTCGGCGACGGCCTTCCAGCCGACGCTGGAGTCCGGTGAGAACTGGGTAATCGCCTGCGCTTTTTGCGCCGTCTCTGCACCTAAGTTCGCTTCGTAAACGCGGTCGGTCTTATCGACCATAAAGCTCATGATGCCCGTTTGCCCCCACTCAACCGGCCAGGCCAGCAGAGCGACTTCGCCTTTATCGCCGTTGGCGATAATGCGGAAATGGTAGCCGTGATAGCCTTCACCTGGCACCGAAGGGCTGAAGTTTGGCCCCAGAGGGCTAGGATCTTCTCCTGGTTTGATGGGCCAGTAGAGGCCGTCCTTTTTCCCGTCGCTGCTGATAATTTTCTGCGCCCAGGCGTGGTTCAACTGATAGTAATCTTGCTGGGCATCCACGTAGGCGTGCATGGCTTCAATAGCCGAAAGCTCGTTGCGGCCTATTGCGCGGGTCAGGATCTCATCCTCGCCAGCGGCGATATTAAATTCCCAGCCTTTGTCGTTTTTCTCTATGGGGATGGGCAGCCGCCAGCCATCGTTGCCAACATCCAGCCAGGCGGTGTTGCCCTGCAGGACGATCCGATGTCCGAGCCGCCAGTCGCGAAGAAAACGAGCAACGGCCTCCTGATCAACGCCGTCAGGGGGTAAAAACTGCTGCCAGTTTTCGCCGAAGAGTGTATCCAGCTTGCTGTTGTCTTCGTGGCTGACCGCATCAACCAGCGCGCTGGCTGCCTGGTCTGGCGTCGAAAAGGTCTGCTGCGCCCACGCCATCAGCGGCGACATCGTCAGCGCCAGCAGCGCTATCTGTATCTGCTTTTTCATCTTGTTATCCTTTAGCGTCGACGGAACTCATGGTGCTCAGCAAGGCCACCGCTACGCTGCTCGCCGCCGAGCCCGGAAGCGCGACGGCTTTCCAGGCCGCGTGACTGCTGTGACTGCCAGGAGGGGGCGCGGCTTTCGTTGCCGCTGAAAACATTACTGCGTGCGCCTTCACGCTGTGCCTGTAATGCGCTGCGCTGGCCCATCATGTCCTGATTAAGGTGCAGTTTCTCGCCGTTCTGACGCTCACGTTGCAGGCTCTGTCGCTGGCTGTCGTTTAACTGTGGATGCGACTGCTGGATGCGCTGCGCGGCCTCACGCGGCTGGGTATTCCGCGTGGCGCTATGGCTTGTCGGGGCGTCGTAGCCGCGGAAGTTATTGCGCTGCGGCGTGTGGTTGAGCTGCTGCGATGCGGCGCGACGCTGAGCGTCTCGCGAGTCAGCGGCCGTTGGCGTCGCGCCGTTGCTATGCGTGCGCTGGTTAAGCTGCTGCATTGCCGCTTGACGCTGTGTATCGCGGTTCGGCGCAGTATGCTGGGTGGCGCTGAGGCCGCCCGCCACATCGGTCTGGTGCGGGGCAACTAACGTCGGAGTCTGGTGAGTGGCGCTCAGCCCGCCGGCGACGTTGGTCCGGTGGAACTGATTGGCCACCGTATTATTCGGATAAGGCGTATTACCGCGATAGGCCGGATTATGCTGCCAGTTGCGGGTTTCGCCGCTCAGGTTTGCTCCTGTTATCTTATTGAAATTATTTACATTAATATTGATGTTATCGCCATTATGCTGGTAGCCGCCATGATCATAATGATCGTCATCGTGATGGTGATCATCATCGTGGTGGTGATCGTCATCATCCCAGTCAATGTTGCTGAAAATCGCGTAGGTTGTCGCCACGCCCAGGCTATAGCCAAAGCCACGCACGAAGCTATCGGCAAACTGTTCCCCGGGGGGCGGCGGCAGATAAACCGGTGGCGCAGAGGTATAAGGCCAGCTGTTGCCATAAACAACCGTCGGGTTGTAGTTCGGAACGTACACCACTTGCGGATCGCTCGGTTCGATTTTGATCACCGTTGGCGAGCTGCTTGCGCTACTGGTGCTACTGGTAGCATGGCTGGTGCTGGTGGAGGAAACCGCGCGTTTCGTGGTGGTCACCGTTTGCTGAGGAGTCGACTTCAGCGAACCTGTCTGCTGCGCCAGCTGGCGCAGCTTTTGCACTGCATCCATCACATCCTGCGGCTGCGCCAGGAAGGCGTTGCCGAGGTTGGTAACCCATTGAGGATCTTCCCCCATCATGCCCGTCAGCTGTGGAAAGGCGACCAGCGATTTCACGCTGGCGTCCCACGGTTGCCCGGCGACGGCTTTTACCGCCGCATCGCCCTGCTGGCCGGGATGATCTTTCGACCATTGCACGGCCTGAGTGACGCTATCCGGGTAGGTGGAGGCCATCAACACCTGCGACAGCAGCGGGTCGGGGTAAAGGGCGATGGGCGCCACCCACTGGGTGATTTGCGCTGTGGAGTAGGTCGGCGTCGCTGCGGCTTCCGGCGCGGCGACGGCGGCAACCGGCGGCGCTTCCGGAGCGGCAGGTTCGCGGCTTTTCACATACAGCGTACCGGCCGCCGCAAGCAGCCCGGCGCTGCACACCAGTGCAATATAGTGGGGCTTAAAGGGCAAGTTCATGGTGGATCTCCAGAGAACTACACAGTCCGTATGAGGGATCGGATATGCCGCGAGTATAAAGAGACTGTTGTTTGTTTTTTGATTAAAGCAGGGATTTTGCGCGTTGTCGGAAAAATCTGACACGAGTTGCCCCTCTGGCGCGAAGTTCGCGTAAGGAGGTATCCGCCAGGCTCTATTGATGTTAATTACGTATATGCAATATTTTCATAACAAAACAAGGAACAATATGACTAACAGATGGTTGAATCCCGCCTTAAAGGGCGATTTTCTATTCTCTTATACCAACATTAACGATTCAGCAAATATTTAATGTTGCTTTTTTGTAAACGGATTAACAGTCCCCGGAAATCCTGCTATGCTGGCCCACGCGGTACCGGGCTTTTACCCTACAAACTGCTGTCTCACAGGAGCGTGAAGAGATCGCCGACCGCATATGACAATGAGAGCGAGGAGATACCGTCGTGCTAAAAGAATACCGTGAGCACGTAGCTGAGCGTGCAGCCGTTGGGATTGTTGCCAAACCTTTAGATGCAACCCAAATGGCCGCGCTGGTTGAGCTGCTGAAGAATCCGCCTGCTGGCGAAGAAGAATTCCTGTTAGATCTGTTAACCAACCGCGTACCGCCGGGCGTTGACGAAGCCGCCTATGTTAAAGCGGGTTTCCTCGCCGCCGTTGCGAAAGGCGAAGCCACTTCCCCGCTGGTCTCCCCAGAAAAAGCTATCGAACTGTTAGGCACCATGCAGGGGGGTTACAACATCCATCCGCTGATTGATGCGCTGGACGATGCGAAACTGGCGCCGATTGCTGCCAAAGCGCTTTCCCACACCCTGCTGATGTTCGATAACTTCTACGACGTCGAAGAGAAAGCCAAAGCGGGCAACGCCTACGCTAAGCAGGTTGTTCAGTCCTGGGCCGATGCCGAATGGTTCCTGAGCCGTCCTGCGCTGGCGGACAAAATTACCGTTACCGTCTTCAAAGTCACCGGTGAAACCAACACCGATGACCTGTCTCCGGCGCCGGATGCCTGGTCTCGCCCGGATATCCCTCTGCACGCGCTGGCGATGCTGAAAAACGCCCGCGAAGGCATCGACCCGGATCAGCCGGGCAGCGTTGGCCCGATCAAGCAGATCGAAGCCCAGCAGAAAAAAGGATTCCCGCTGGCCTACGTGGGCGACGTGGTGGGTACCGGTTCTTCCCGTAAATCCGCGACCAACTCCGTACTGTGGTTCATGGGTGACGATATCCCTCATGTACCGAACAAGCGCGGCGGCGGCCTGTGCCTTGGCGGCAAAATTGCACCTATCTTCTTCAACACCATGGAAGATGCGGGCGCGCTGCCAATCGAAGTGGACGTAGCCAACCTGAATATGGGCGACGTGATTGACGTCTACCCGTACAAAGGCGAAGTGCGCAATCACGAAACCGACGAACTGCTGGCAACCTTCGAACTGAAAACCGACGTGCTGATTGACGAAGTGCGCGCCGGTGGCCGAATTCCGCTGATTATCGGCCGTGGCCTGACCACCAAAGCGCGTGAAGCGCTGGGTCTGCCGCACAGCGACGTATTCCGTCAGGCGAAAGACGTGGCGGAAAGCAGCCGTGGCTTCTCTCTGGCGCAAAAAATGGTGGGCCGCGCCTGTGGCGTGAAAGGTATCCGTCCGGGCGCGTACTGCGAACCGAAGATGACCTCCGTAGGTTCTCAGGATACTACCGGCCCGATGACCCGTGACGAACTGAAAGACCTGGCGTGCCTGGGCTTCTCTTCTGACCTGGTGATGCAGTCCTTCTGTCACACTGCCGCATATCCGAAGCCGGTTGACGTGACCACGCACCACACGCTGCCAGACTTCATTATGAACCGTGGCGGTGTCTCTCTGCGTCCGGGCGACGGCGTTATCCACTCCTGGCTGAACCGTATGCTGCTGCCAGATACCGTGGGTACCGGCGGTGACTCCCATACCCGTTTCCCGATTGGTATCTCTTTCCCGGCGGGCTCTGGTCTGGTGGCGTTTGCCGCCGCGACCGGCGTGATGCCGCTGGATATGCCGGAATCCGTGCTGGTGCGCTTCAAAGGCAAAATGCAGCCGGGCATCACCCTGCGCGATCTGGTACACGCCATCCCGCTGTACGCGATTAAACAGGGCCTGCTGACCGTTGAGAAGAAGGGTAAGAAAAACATCTTCTCTGGCCGCATCCTTGAAATCGAAGGTCTGCCGGATCTGAAAGTGGAGCAGGCGTTTGAGCTGACCGATGCTTCCGCCGAGCGTTCTGCTGCCGGCTGTACCATCAAGCTGAACAAAGAGCCGATCGTTGAATACCTGACCTCCAACATCGTCCTGCTGAAGTGGATGATCGCCGAAGGCTACGGCGACCGTCGTACGCTGGAACGTCGTATCCAGGGCATGGAAAAATGGCTGGCGGACCCGCAACTGCTGGAAGCCGATGCTGACGCAGAGTACGCGGCGGTGATCGACATCGATCTGGCGGATATCAAAGAGCCAATTCTGTGTGCGCCGAACGATCCGGACGACGCGCGTCTTCTGTCTGACGTGCAGGGCGAGAAGATCGACGAAGTGTTCATCGGCTCCTGCATGACCAACATCGGCCACTTCCGTGCTGCCGGCAAGCTGCTGGACAACCATAAAGGCCAACTGCCGACTCGCCTGTGGGTGGCGCCGCCAACCCGTATGGACGCCGCGCAGCTGACCGAAGAAGGTTACTACAGCGTGTTCGGTAAGAGCGGTGCGCGTATTGAGATCCCTGGCTGTTCCCTGTGTATGGGTAACCAGGCGCGTGTGGCTGACGGTGCAACGGTGGTTTCCACTTCTACCCGTAACTTCCCGAACCGTTTAGGTACCGGTGCGAACGTCTTCCTGGCCTCTGCGGAGCTGGCGGCGGTTGCGGCGCTGATCGGCAAACTGCCAACGCCGGAAGAGTACCAGACCTACGTAGCGCAGGTGGATAAGACGGCGGTGGATACCTACCGTTACCTGAACTTCGACCAGCTCTCTCAGTACACTGAGAAAGCGGACGGCGTGATTTTCCAGACGGCGGTCTAATCGCATAGCCCGGACGAGGCGCATCAGCGCCGACTCCGCGAGCGTCCCCGGCGACACCTTATTTGGCCGGGTAGCAAAGGTGAGAGTTTCGGCTCTCGCCTTTTTTATTTTTCTATTCCTCCCGCGGCAACGCTGTTTTTATTCCTCCAGACTGCGATAATTACCAACAGGTACAATGCAGCGGTGACGCATTGCCTTTGTAGAGGAACAGATCATGGATTATGAATTTCTGCGCGACGTTACCGGAGGGGTAAAAGTACGAATGTCGATGGGCCACGAGGTGGTCGGTCACTGGTTTAATGAAGAGGTTAAAGACAACCTCTCGCTACTGGATGAAGTGGAAGAGGCTGCACGTACCGTTAAAGGCAGCGAGCGTTCATGGCAGCGCGCCGGGCATGAATACACTCTGTGGATGGACGGCGAAGAAGTGATGGTTCGCGCTAATCAGCTGGAATTTTCCGGCGACGAAATGGAAGAGGGGATGAGCTACTACGACGAGGAGAGCCTGTCGCTCTGCGGCGTGGAAGATTTCCTGCAGGTAGTCGCTGCATACCGCGAGTTTGTGCAACAGCGTTAATCCATGCGGAGCCTGCGGGCTCCGCCATGTCTGTCACTTCACGTAAGCCAGCAGGCTTAACGAATCACGCGCCAGCGCCTTGCATTTCTTCGCCGTTGGGATGCCGATGCCGCTGAGGTCACGGTAGCTGTCTTCACCCAGCGCCTTCATGTTAAACGTATCGTAATTGCTGAGATCCCACTGGTTCTGCTGCGCGAAAAAGACCAGCGCGCGACGGATTTGGGTATTAGGCAGGTTCTGGTAGCCGCAGTCGTTTTTCAGAAACACAAATACCGCCGTCAGATCGGCCATATCTTCCGCTTCAGACTCGCTTAAAGCATAACTCGAGCTGGACATCGCCAGCAGCGATCCAAGCAGCACCGTTCGGAAAAACGTCTTCATTTCTTCTACCTTACATCGTCGATATTCCACGTTAACATATTTACCCACAACACGGGGAGCATTATTCATGGCTTTCCGCTTGACCTTCCTGCAGGGGGAGGGTTTAAGCTCAAATAATCACCACAAGCCGAAAAGGAAGTACCGATGCATCGTCGTGATTTTCTCAAATTAAGCGCCGCCGTCGGCGTTGCCAGCGCCTTGCCGCTATGGAGCCGTGCGGTATTTGCCGCTGAACGTCCTACGCTCGCCATTCCGCCGATCCTTACCGCCGACGCGAATAACCAGATCCTGCTGACCGTGCAGGCCGGGAAAACGCAGTTTGCGGGGAAAACGGCGACCACCTGGGGCTATAACGGCAACCTGCTGGGGCCGGCTATTCGTCTGCAGCAGTGGACGCCTGCCACGGTCAAAATTCAGAATATGCTCCCGGAAGAGACCACCGTGCACTGGCACGGTCTGGAAGTGCCAGGTGAAGTCGATGGTGGCCCACAGGGGATCATTCAGCCCGGTGCCAGCCGCACGGTGAGCTTTACGCCGATGCAGCGAGCGGCGACCTGCTGGTTCCATCCGCATCAGCACGGTAAAACCGGGCATCAGGTCGCGATGGGGCTGGCTGGACTGGTGCTGATTGAGGATGAAGACAGCCAGAAGCTGATGCTGCCTAAGCAGTGGGGTATCGACGATATTCCGGTGATTATGCAGGACAAAAAATTCACCGCGGCGGGCGAGATTGATTACCAGCTGGATGTGATGAGCGCTGCCGTTGGCTGGTTTGGCGATACGCTGCTGACTAACGGCGCGCCGTTCCCGCAGCATGCGCCGCCGCGGGGCTGGCTGCGCCTGCGCCTGCTCAACGGCTGTAACGCGCGCTCGCTGACGCTGGCTATCAGCGACAAACGCCCGATGTATGTGGTGGCGAGCGACGGCGGCCTGCTGGCCGAGCCGGTAAAAGTGAACGAGCTACCCATGCTGATGGGCGAGCGTTTTGAAGTGCTGGTGGATGCGCGCGATGGCAAAGCATTCGACCTGGTAACGCTGCCGGTCACCCAGATGGGGATGGCGGTTGCGCCGTTTGATAAGGCCGTACCGGTGCTGCACATCCAGCCTATCGGTATTCCCGGCTCTGGTACGCTGCCGGATACGCTGGCGAAAATGCCCGCGCTGCCGTCACTGGACGGCCTGACCGAGCGTAAGCTCCAGCTATCGATGGACCCCATGCTCGATATGATGGGCATGCAGGCATTGATGAAGCAATACGGCAATCAGGCGATGGGCGGAATGGATCATGGCGACATGATGGGCCACGGCGGTATGAAAATGGACCACGGCAATATGGGCCACATGCAGCACGGCGAAGGCGGGTTCGATTTCCATAATGCCAATAAGATCAACGGTAAAGCTTTTGATATGAATCAGCCGATGTTCGCGGCGGAAAAGGGCAAGTTCGAGCGCTGGGTGATTTCCGGCGAGGGCGACATGATGCTGCACCCGTTCCATATTCACGGTACCCAGTTCCGCATTTTGCGGGAAAACGGTCAACCACCGGCGGCGCATCGCACGGGCTGGAAAGATACGGTGCGCGTGGAAGGTGGCGTTAGCGAAGTGCTGGTGAAGTTCGATCATGAGGCCCCGAAAGATCAGGCCTATATGGCGCACTGTCACCTGCTGGAGCATGAAGATACCGGCATGATGTTGGGCTTTACCGTCTAGCGAGAAACCGGGTAGTGGCGACGCTACCCGGTAACGGCTGAAGGGCGATACAAATTTCCGTCCTATCAAACGGATAAATTAAATATATACTCGTGTGGCTAACAATTAATCACGAGGTGAACATGTCTCTCTTTGGTAAGG
Source organism: Kluyvera sp. Awk 3 (assembly GCF_028069715.1). Taxonomy (NCBI): domain Bacteria; kingdom Pseudomonadati; phylum Pseudomonadota; class Gammaproteobacteria; order Enterobacterales; family Enterobacteriaceae; genus Kluyvera; species Kluyvera sp. Awk 3. Next base: position 16,343 of record NZ_JANEWH010000047.1, read on the forward strand.
TTCTGGCAGCGTCTTTGGTCATGATGGTGGCGGTGTCAGCACAGGCTGACATGAAGATGGAACGTAAAAACATTCCCGAGCTGAAGTTGAGCATCGAGATCCCGCAGGCGTTCACGCCGATGCCTGACGATATGGCAAAAATCAAATACCCGTCAGAAAACCGGCCGCAGGTTATTTATAGTGATGAACGTGGAAAAGCATCCTTGGGGGTGAGTAACGGACGTCACGCGCTGCCCGCAGATAAGCTCGATGTGGCAAAGGACGCGACGCTGAAAATGCTGAGTAACTATAAGCCGCAGGCGGAATCCGTGACGGTTGATGGGCATAAAGCGTGGTTGATTACCTTCCGCTCTCAGGCGGCGGATACGGACATTCTGAATATGCTGCTGGTGACGTCTGAAAACGATAAAGCGGTTCAGGCGGCGTTTAATATGACGAAAGATCTGGTGGGGCAGTATCAGGAGGCGGCCAGGGCGTCGCTGCTGTCGATTAAGTTTGATAAATAATTGCGTATTTCCCCGGGCCACAAAAAGCGCGTGACCCGGGGGAGTGAGGATGCCGACCCAAGGGTCGGCATTTTATTTACTTCGCGTCGTCAGGTAACGCGTAGGCCACGATGTAGTCGCCCATTTTTGTGCCAAACGAACCGTGACCACCTGCTGAAATGACCACGAACTGCTTGCCATTGACCTCATAGGTCATCGGCGTCGCCTGGCCGCCTGCTGGCAGACGTCCCTGCCAGAGTTTCTCACCGTTGCTCATATTGTAAGCGCGCAGGTAGTTATCGGCGGTTGCAGCGATAAACAGCACGTTACCGGCGGTGGAGATCGGGCCGCCCAGCATTGGCATCCCCATATTGAACGGCAATGGAATCGGCAGCGGGAACGGCAGGCTATCCTGCGGCGTACCCAGACGTTTTTTCCATACCACTTCATTGGTTTTCAGATCCAGCGCGGAGATATAACCCCAGGCCGGCTGTTTGCACGGCAGGCCAAACGGCGACAGGAACGGGTTCAGTGTAACGCCGTACGGCACGCCGTACTGGGGCTGGATACCGGCTTCTGTACCGCTACCTTTCGCGTCCTTCGGCTGCTCCATCGGGTTGCCTGGGCCGCGGGGAATCAGTTTAGAGACGAACGGCAGCGCCATCGGGTTGGCAATCGCCACCTGACGGTTCGGATCGACGGAGATACCGCCCCACTCAAACATCCCCAGGTTACCCGGGAACACCAGCGTGCCTTGCTCGGACGGTGGGGTGAAGATGCCTTCATAGCGCAGCTGATGGAACATCACGCGGCACACCAGCTGGTCAAACATGGTGGCGCCCCACATGTCTGCACCGCTCAGGTCTTTCTTCGGACGGAAGCTCAGGTCAGAGAATGGTTGGGTTTTGGTGACGTAGTCGCCTTTCGCCGCGCCCTGCGGGACCGGTTTTTCCGGTGCCGGGACGACCAGCTCGCCGTTACGGCGATCCAGAACGAAGATGTTGCCGGTTTTGGCCGGTGCGTAGATAACCGGTACGTTTTTGCCATCGACGGTGATGTCTGCCAGCGTCGGCTGGGACGGCATATCCATGTCCCACAGATCGTGGTGAACGGTCTGGTAGCTCCAGGCAAGTTTACCGGTGGTGGCGTTCAGCGCCACAATGGAGCTGGCAAAGCGTTCCTGTTCCGGTGTACGGTTGCCGCCCCAGATATCCGGAGTAGTAACGCCCATCGGCAGGTAGACCAGGTCCAGCTTCGCATCGTAGGCCGCGGGTGCCCAGGAGTTCGGCGAGTTGAAGGTATAATGCTGGCCGGGTTGCGGAAGGGCGTTAGGATCTTTCGCGCCCGGGTCAAAGGCCCACAGCAGTTTGCCGCTGTTGACGTCGAAACCGCGAATCACGCCAGACGGCTCACGGGTTGAGAAGTTGTCGGTAACCGCGCCGGCAATCACAATCACTTTATCGGTGATGATCGGCGGTGAAGTCGGTTCATACATCCCTGGCGTGGTAACCGGCATATCGGTTTGCAGGTTCAGAATGCCTTTGTTTGCAAAGGATTCGCACAGCTTACCGGTCTCGGCGTTGAGGGCAAAAATTCGGCCATCGTTCACCGGCAGAATAATACGGCGCGGGCAATCGGAGACCACGTCAGGCGAGGCGTTTGCCGCCGTCGCTTCGTGATAAGACACGCCGCGGCAGGTCACGTGCTGGAAGCTCGGGTCGGTGCCTAACTGCGGGTCGAAGTGCCATTTCTCTTTCCCGGTGGCCGCATCCAGCGCGAACAGACGCTGGTGGGCGGTACACAGATAGAGCATGTCGCCAATCTTAATCGGCGTCACTTCATTGGTGATTTCACCCGGATCGTTTGGCTGCTTCAGGTCGCCGGTGCGGAACACCCAGGCTTCCTTCAGGTTATGCACGTTCTCAGCGTTAATTTGCTTAAGCGGCGAGAAGCGCTGGCCTTCCTGGTTACGGCCATAGGCGGGCCAGTCCTGGTCTGCAATCTGCGAGATAGGCTCAGCAGGCGTGGCGTCGGCGCTCAACGTGCCGTTCACTTCTTGCGGGTCATGGAATCCTGCCCACGTCAGAATAGCGGCGCTGATCAACAGTGCCACCACCAGTGCGCCAACGGCACCGCTGGACGGCACGATCAGGCGACGCCAGACGAACGGCAGAATCAGCCACACGCCGAAGATGACCAGCACGTCGCTACGCGGGGTGAGCGCCCAGAAGTCGAAGCCGACTTCCCACACGCCCCAGATCATGGTGGCGACCAGCAGTACCGCATACAGCCACAGCGCCGAACGTTTACCGCGCCACAGCAGCGCGGTAACGCCTAGCATCACCAGACCGGCGACCGGGTAATACCAGGAGCCGCCAACGGCGACCAGCCAAGCTCCGCCAATCAGAAGATACAAACCACAAAAAGCCGCAAAGAGGGTGGTTAACCTCGCGAGCAGTCGTGGTTGTTGGTTTTTTGTTTCAGCCATAGAAAGGTGTCCGTTTGTTTGTTAATTATTGCTTTCATTTGATTATAGGATTTAACAAGTGTGATCGAAATCACAAAATGAGCTTTATTATCGAATTAGCCGCATTAATCGTTTTGCTGGTATACTTTCTCGCTTGCTGATCAACCTCGCGGCTCTGGGTTAACAGGTTGAGTGATTTACATTTAAAATCATGTGGTTAGTTAAATGAAACATACTGTTGAAGTGATGATCCCGGAAGCGGAGATCAAAGCGCGTATCGCCGAACTGGGTCGTCAGATTAACGAGCGCTATAAAGATAGCGGCAGCGAAATGGTGTTGGTGGGTTTGCTGCGCGGTTCATTCATGTTCATGGCCGATCTGTGCCGTGAAGTGCAGGTACCGCACGAAGTCGATTTTATGACGGCATCCAGCTATGGCAGCGGTATGTCGACCACCCGCGACGTGAAAATCCTTAAAGACCTGGATGAAGACATTCGCGGTAAAGACGTGCTCATCGTTGAAGACATTATCGACTCGGGCAATACCCTGTCGAAAGTGCGCGAGATTCTCGGCCTGCGTGAGCCGAAGTCGCTGGCGATCTGTACGCTGCTGGATAAACCTTCTCGCCGCGAAGTGGACGTGCCGGTTGAGTTTGTCGGCTTCTCCATCCCGGACGAATTCGTGGTCGGTTACGGTATCGACTACGCGCAGCGTTACCGCCATCTGCCGTATGTCGGCAAAGTGGTGCTGTTAGACGAGTAATGCGCGGGTGCCTGATGGCGCTTCGCTTATCAGGCCTACGGCGCAGGCTTGTAGGCCGGGTAAGGCGTTAGCCGCCACCCGGCAATCCCTGCACTACTTATGATTGATATGCTTTAGCTTGAGGTTGGAAATCCCGTGGCGGTAACGCTGCTCCAGGGTTTCGCGGCTGGTGGCGGTCACATCGAGATCGCGCAGCAGGCCGTCATGAATACCGTAGGCCCAACCGTGAATCATCACCTTCTGGCCGCGCTTCCACGCAGACTGCATGATGGTGGAGTGCCCCAGGTTATACACTTGTTCCATCACGTTCAGCTCACATAACGTATCCAGACGACGTTCCGGCGGCATCTCGCCCAGCAATGAACTATGTTTGAACCAGATATCGCGGATATGCAGCAGCCAGTTGTCGATTAAGCCCAGCTCCGGGTTCTCTACCGCCGCCTGTACGCCGCCGCAACCGTAGTGGCCGCAGATAATTATGTGTTCAACTTCCAGTACATCAACGGCATACTGCACCACGGAAAGGCAGTTGAGGTCAGTGTGGATAACCAGGTTTGCCACGTTACGGTGAACAAACAGTTCGCCAGGCTCAAGACCGGTGAGACGTTCGGCGGGAACGCGGCTGTCGGAACAGCCGATCCATAAAAAGCGCGGTTTCTGCGCTTGCGACAGTTTCTCAAAAAAACCGGGATCCTCTTCTATCAGCATCTTTGACCATAGTGCATTGTTGCTGATGAGTGTATCTATGTCGTTCATGGAAGCGGTAACCCAGTAATTTTCGTTGGGTTAATATAGGGCAAGTCCTGATTTATTAAAACCCAATATCAAGTATCGGAATGTAAGGTAAGCGAAAATCTATGACCATTGCACTGGAATTAGAGCAACTGACGAAGACCTATCCGGGCGGTGTGCAAGCGCTGCGTGGGATCGATCTGAAAGTGGAAGCCGGAGATTTTTACGCGCTGTTGGGGCCGAACGGCGCGGGTAAATCCACCACTATCGGCATCATCAGCTCGCTGGTGAATAAAACTTCCGGGCGTGTCAGCGTCTTTGGCTACGACCTGCAAAAAGACGTGGTCAACGCCAAGCGTCAGCTCGGGCTGGTGCCGCAGGAGTTCAACTTCAACCCGTTTGAAACCGTGCAGCAAATTGTGGTGAATCAGGCTGGTTATTACGGCGTTGAGCGTAAAGAAGCGGTTATTCGCAGCGAAAAATACCTGAAGCAGCTCGATCTGTGGGAAAAACGCAACGAACGCGCGCGAATGCTCTCCGGCGGGATGAAGCGCCGTCTGATGATCGCGCGTGCGCTGATGCATGAGCCGAAACTGCTGATCCTCGATGAGCCGACCGCGGGCGTGGATATCGAACTGCGTCGTTCAATGTGGGGATTCCTCAAGGATCTCAACGATAAAGGCACCACCATTATTCTCACCACTCACTATCTGGAAGAAGCCGAAATGCTGTGCCGCAATATCGGCATTATTCAGCGCGGCGAGCTGGTGGAAAACACCTCGATGAAGGCGCTGCTTTCCAAGCTGAAATCGGAAACCTTTATTCTCGATCTGGCGCCGAAAAGCCCGCTGCCGAAGCTTGAAGGTTATCAGTACAACCTGGTCGATACCTCAACGCTGGAAGTGGAAGTACTGCGCGAGCAGGGGATTAACAGCGTCTTCAGCCAGCTGAGCGCCCAGGGCATTCAGGTGCTGAGTATGCGTAACAAAGCGAACCGTCTGGAAGAGCTGTTTGTTTCGCTGGTTCATGAAAAACAAGGAGATCGCGCATGATGCAGCTTTATTGGGTCGCGCTGAAAAGCATCTGGGCGAAAGAGATCCATCGCTTTATGCGTATCTGGGTGCAGACGCTGGTGCCGCCGGTTATCACCATGACGCTGTACTTTATTATCTTCGGCAACCTGATCGGTTCGCGTATCGGTGAAATGCACGGCTTTACCTACATGCAGTTTATCGTGCCGGGCTTGATTATGATGGCGGTTATTACCAACGCTTATGCCAACGTGGCGTCGTCGTTCTTCAGCGCTAAGTTCCAGCGCAATATCGAAGAGCTGCTGGTTGCGCCGGTGCCGACGCACGTGATCATCGCCGGTTTTGTTGGCGGTGGGGTCGCTCGTGGTCTGTGTGTGGGCATCCTGGTGACGGCGGTTTCGCTGTTCTTCGTACCGTTCCAGGTGCACTCCTGGGTCTTTGTGGCTCTGACATTGATCCTGACGGCGATTCTGTTCTCGCTGGCCGGTTTGCTGAACGCGGTGTTTGCGAAAACTTTTGATGATATCAGCCTGATCCCGACCTTCGTGCTGACGCCGCTGACCTATCTCGGCGGCGTGTTCTATTCGCTGACGCTGCTGCCGCCGTTCTGGCAGGGGCTGTCGCACCTGAACCCGATCGTCTATATGATCAGCGGCTTCCGCTACGGTTTCCTCGGCATTAACGACGTGCCGCTGGTGACCACCTTTGGCGTGCTGGTGGTGTTTATCATCGCCTTCTACATACTGTGCTGGTATCTCATTCAGCGCGGGCGCGGTCTGCGCAGCTGATTGTGCGTAATTTCCCGGCAGACAGCGTCTGCCGGGAAGTATTCTTTGACAGTCATCACCCCTCTTTATCAATCACTCCGCTAAACTACTTGCCTGCTAAGGAGGCAAGCTATGTTAGGTTGGGTGATTTCCTGCCATGACGATCGCGCACAGGAACTGCTGGATCGTCTGGAAAAAAAGTTTGGGCCGCTACCGCAATGCCGGGCGGTAAATTACTGGCGTGGATTAAGCGCCAATATGCTGAGCCGGATGATGTGTGACGCGCTTCATCAAACCGACTCCGGCGACGGCGTCATTTTTCTGACCGACAATGCCGGGTCCGCGCCTTATCGCGTTGCTTCGCTAATGAGCCATAAGCACAGCGGCTGTGAGGTGATCGCGGGGATTCAGTATTCATTGATTGAGAGAATGGTTTCTCTGAGGGATTCGCTCAGCAGTAGCGACTTCCGCAACCGTATTGTTGAGCTGGGAACGCCCGGAGTGACGAGCCTGTGGCACCAACAGCAAAAAAATCCGCCATTTATACTGCTCCATGATTTGTATAAGCCTTAAACATTGGTATTGATCGCGCTTTTGTTACAATAGCGAAGTCGGTTCCCGCTTCGGTTATTGCTCATGGCTATACGCTCGGTTGTTTTTCTTCTGCTCTTCATCGCTGGTGGCGTGAGCGCCGCTTTGCCTGCCCGTTATATGCAAACCACTGAGGACGCGACGGTCTGGGCGCGCATTGGCAATAAAACCCAGACTGTCGGTAACCTGCGCGCCGGGCAGATTATTGCCATTGAGCCGGGCGCCGAAGATTACTACACCTTTAGCTTTGGCTTCGGGAAAGGATTTATCGACAAAGGTCACCTTGAGCCCGTGCAGGGGCGGCAGCGCGTGGAAGATGGACTGGGAGATCTGAACAAGCCGCTCAGTAATCAGAATGTGATCACCTGGAAAGATACACCGGTATATAACGCGCCGGATGTGGGGAGCGCGCCGTTCGGTACCCTGGCAGAGAACCTGCGCTATCCGGTGGTCAATAAACTCAAAGATCGGCTGAATCAGACCTGGTACCAGATCCGTATCGGTGAACGCCTGGCCTATATCAGCGCGCTTGATGCGCAGGTTGATAACGGTATTCCGGTCATCACCTATCACCATATTCTGCGCGATGAAGAGAACACCCGCTTTCGTCACACCTCCACCACCACGTCGGTACGCGCCTTTAGTAACCAGATGACCTGGCTGCGCGATATGGGCTATACCACGCTGACGATGTATCAGCTGGATGACTATGTGCATAACCGCGCGAATCTGCCGGGGCGCGCGGTGGTTATTACCTTTGACGATGGTCTGAAGTCGGTGAGCCGCTATGCCTACCCGATACTCAAGCAGTACGGCTTTAAGGCCACCGCGTTTATCATCTCATCACGCATTAAGCGCCACCCACAGAAGTGGGCGCCGAAGTCGCTGCAGTTTATGAGTGTTTCCGAGCTGGAGGAGATTAAGGACGTCTTTGATTTCCAGTCGCACACGCATTTTCTGCATCGTGTCGACGGTTATCGACGGCCCATACTGCTCAGCCGCAGCTACCACAATATTCTGTTTGATTTTGAACGTTCACGCCGGGCTCTGGCACAGTTTAACCCGCACGTGTTGTTCCTTTCATACCCGTTTGGCGGGTATAACGCGACGGCGGTGAAGGCGGCGAAAGATGCCGGTTTTCAGCTGGCGGTGACGACGGTGAAAGGGAAGGTGAAGCCGGGGGATAACCCGATGTTGCTCAAAAGGCTGTATATTCTGCGGACGGATTCGCTGGAGACTATGTCGCGGCTAATCAGTAACCAACCGCAGGGATAAGCTGGCGCCCCGCGTGAGCGGCGCGCCAGAGAGGATCAGGCAACCTGAACCGGAATCGCTTTGGCGGTGCGCTTCATTTCGTTGTCGCCTTCGAAATAGGCCACGTTCGGACGCCAGGTACGCGCTTCTTCGTCGCTCATGGTCACGAAGCTGGCGATGATGACGATGTCGCCGACGTCAGCGTTGTGCGCAGCCGCACCGTTGACGGAGATAATTTTCGAGCCGCGTTCCGCCGCAATGGCATAGGTGGAGAAGCGCTTGCCGTTGTTCACGTTCCAGATATCAATGGCTTCGTTTTCCAGGATACCGGCTGCGTCGAGGAAGTCCTGGTCAATGGCGCAGGAACCTTCGTAGTGCAGGTCTGCATGCGTCACTTTAACGCGGTGAAGTTTGCCCTGCAGCATAGTGCGAATCATAGCGTCTACCTTTAATTCTTAACGGATACAAAGCAGTCTTCTGACTGCCTTGAGAAATTTCGCAGGCAGTATTGCCCGATTTCTGACGGGTGTCCATATGCGATTAAGCCTGCTTACGATTTTGCGTAGGCCGGATGACGGCGTAACGCCTTATCCGGCCTACATATCGATTTCACGCCGACGTTACAGCTCTACGCTCTGATTATCAATCAGACGCGCCTGGCCCAGCCACGCCGCCATCAGGATCACCGCGCGTTTGCTGTTCTCAGTGAGATCGAGCAGGGTATCCGCGTCGCGAATCTGAATATCATCGGCGCGGAAGCCTTTCTCGTTCAGTTCCTGCTCGGCGAGAGCAATGATCTCTGGCAGCTCACGCTCGCCCGCTTTGAGCTTCTCGGCTACACGACTCATGACTTTGTACAGACCCGGGGCGATTTTACGCTGCTCTGCCGTCAGGTAGCCGTTGCGCGAGCTTAATGCCAGGCCATCTTTAGCACGGATAATCGGCACGCCGACGATCTCGATATCGTAGCCCAGGTCGGCGACCATTTTGCGAATCAGCGCCAGTTGCTGGAAGTCTTTCTCGCCAAAACAGGCGATGTCAGGCTGGATAAGGTTAAACAGCTTGCTGACGATGGTCGAGACGCCGCGGAAGTGGCCTGGACGGCTGGCGCCTTCCAGCATGGTGGAAAGGCCGGGAACGTCAACATAGGTTTGGCCTTCCAGTCCCTGCGGATAGATTTCTTTCTCCGACGGGGCGAAAACAAAATCAACCTTACGCTTGTTTAGCTTCTCGCAGTCTTCCTGTAACGTGCGCGGATAGCGCGCCAGATCTTCAGGGCGGTCAAACTGCATCGGGTTGACGAAGATGCTGACAACCACCACATCCGCGCGCGTTTTCGCTTCTTCAACCAGCGTCATATGGCCATCGTGCAGGTTGCCCATGGTGGGAACCAGTGCGACATGCTTGCCTTCCTGACGTAGACGACGGATATGCTGGCGCAGCAGCGGCAGGGTTTCAATAATCAACACACCTTGACTCCTTAATGGAAACTGTGTTCTTCGCCCGGATAAACGCCGGACTCCACTTCAGCAATATACTGCCGCACTGCGGCGCGCATGTCGCCCGCCGTGCTAAGGAAATTTTTGGCGAATTTCGGAATATGGCCGCCGGTGATGCCGAACGCGTCGTGCATCACCAGGATCTGCCCGTCGGTGACGTTACCCGCGCCAATACCAATCACCGGAATCGACAGCGCTTCGGTCACGCGTTTCGCCAGCTCAACCGGCACGCACTCCAGCACCAGCAGCTGTGCCCCTGCCGCTTCCAGCGCCAGCGCGTCGTCCAGCAGCACCTGGCCTGCGTCGCCGCGGCCCTGTACCTTGTAGCCGCCAAAAATATTGACCGACTGCGGCGTCAGCCCCAGATGGCCGCAGACCGGTACGGCGCGGTCGGTGAGCATTTTCACGGTATCCACCAGCCATGCGCCGCCTTCGATTTTGACCATGTTGGCACCGGCGCGCATCACCGTAGCAGAGTGCTCAAACGCCAGTTCCGGCGTGGCGTAGGCCATAAACGGCAGATCGGACAGCAGCAGGCAGTTCGGCGCGCCGCGGCGTACCGCGCGGGTGTGGTAGGCGATGTCTTCAACGGTTACCGGCAGGGTGGAGTCGTGCCCCTGCACGGTCATGCCCAGCGAATCACCGACCAGCATCACGTTGATGCCTTCATCGGCGAACAGTTTGGCAAAGCTATAGTCGTAGGCGGTAATCGTCGCGAAGCGCTTTTTTTCCTGTTTGCATTTCTGCAGCAGGGCGATAGTAGTGGGTTTGCTCATAACCTCTCCGGCCATCATAAAAACAAATAGATTGGCCGCATTGTAGGGGAAGAGGAGGGAGAGTGTTAGCCCTTTATGGGCAAATCCCGGCGGCGAGAGACACCAGGATTTGCCGTTCAAAGGTCAAGGGTAGGTGATAGAAAATACGCCGGTGGCGTAAAATTTGCCGGACAGTATTTTCTCATTACTGTCGCGCTTCATTGTCGCGTTAAATTTCAGGCTCTGGGTGGTGGTGACAATACTTCCTCCGGAACCCGCGATACCGGTTGAGGTGTCGGTTTGCTCTTCGTAGTCCTGATAAACCGAGGTATCGTCGTTCGGAATCAGCACCATTTCATCACTGACGCTATTAGCCAGCCCTTTAATTTGCAGCCCCACGCCATCGGCTTTTCCTGATATCAGGGTATTTCCCAATAATGTGGGATCTTTGCCGGTGGTTCCGGCGATCAGTTTGACGGCAATATTGCGCACCCGGCTACAGCCGCTGAGTTCGATACTAAACGGCACCGGGGTGGCGCCGTTGATTATCTCGTTTGGGCTATAGGAACCCATCGAAACCGTTGTTCCTTTGACGGTATCGCCACTGAGTACGGCGGCCGAGCAGGTTGGCAGTGAAATCTTTACGTTATCGGTAGAAGCGATAACATCAATGTAGTAAGACAAAATATCAGGGCCAGGATTAGGGTTATGAAAGCGGTAAGAATATGACCCATTGCTGAGCAATGAAATCGACTCACTACTTTGTGGATCAAAGCTGGCATCGTTATAGAAGTCGATGTAGGCGGTGCCGGTGATGCCACCGATGGGCATATATCCATTTATTAACGAGTCATCAGCGCAACCGGTTGTGGTTTTGGTTCGTGTCATTGTTTGCGTCGGCTGATCGCCCACATATAATTCTGCTGGCGCGAATGAGATTCCCCACGAACCAGGGTTATGAATCCTGAATGTAAAATACAGACCGGTGATGTTCGTTTTGAGCAGTTTATGACCGCCGTAGGTTAATCCGGAATCAACAAAGTTATTCTCTACCACAAGGTCTGCGCCCGTGGCGCCATTATTGGTGGTGCAATAAAGCATACCGGTACCCGAGTTGGCGGTGTCTGAATTCAAGCTTAATACAACATTGCTTGGCTGAAGCGTGGCGGACTTGTAAAACACCAGCGTCTGGTTTCCCGAAAGAGAATATTTCAGCGTACGAGAACCGTCGCCATTCGGCCCTTCCCGGTCATAGGAACCAACGTGCGCCTTGTTTCCAACGATATATGTTTTCGCACCATCTGCCGATATGGCGTCAGTGGCCAACAGGCTCAAACAGATGAAGGCAACCGCTTTCAGTTTATTAAGCTGGTGGGGATTATACATTTCCTTATGACCCTCTTATTATTCGTAATAGACAGAAACCAGCACGCTGGATTTGATTTTTCCCCCGGTAACGGAGCGGGAAGCCACCACCTTTTGCATCCGGGCATAAAACGTATATTTTGCGTTGGTGTAATCAGCTTGGGTGACGTTATAAACGCTGCGCGGCGTGCCGTCGGTGTTCAGCACGTTAAAGATATTTTGCTCGTCGTGAGTGGAGAAAATCACCACCCCCACGTTATCTGGCCCGGTTTTGTCTTCGTTGGCAAATATTTGCCCGGAATAGGGGGAGAAACTGCCTGACAGCGGCGCAAACTGGAAAGTGATTTGCATTGGCGTTTTGCCGCCCACGGAAGCGCAGTTATTCACCTCAATATAGAACGTTCTGCCGCCAGCCAGAAAATCTTCCGGTGTTTCATTGTTGGCAAAATAGTCCTGACTTACGGTGCCGAGATCGACCGTGCCATTATTATCGAGACTAATCTGGCAGCTTGGGTTAATGATATTGGCCTTAATCTCCATGCTGGTATCGGCCGCGCAGAGCAACGGTATGGCGCATAACGCCGGAGCAAGCAACGAAAGTAAGCGTTTCATCATGGTGTTACTCATACTCGACGGTAAAAACGGTTTGGGTTGAAAACGCGCCAGGCTGAAGGTCGACGATGCTTTTCCCTGTCTCAAAGACGATACGGGTGCTGAGTGGCCAGGAAACGGTTTGATCATCTATCGCCTCGCTGACATCAACGGTAGATTTGGGTTTGGTATTGCAGTTGAGCTGGGTGCTACCCGCGCCCGCTGGCGTGGCGGTGGTCCAGACTTCCGCCGCCACGCCGGTGGCGGCGTCGGTGCCGCTCAGGCTGTTTTTAAAGCCCGCGCCGTTGCCCGCGGTTCCGCCGCAGCCGCTCTGCCCGCTGAGCGTCACCAGCGCCTGTGATTTAATCAGCCCTTCACAGTCGCTGAAAACCAGTGAAAAGCGTTTTACGTTAGTTTTTTTGACGATTTCCGGCACGTACACGTCGCCAATATCAATCACCGTGGCTGGACGGTTATTGCTATCGTATAGCTGCGTCGTGCAGGTACTGGGGGTTATCGTCGTTTTTACGGTGAGCTGCGTGGTGCCCGCTGCAAGGAGTTGACCGCTCAACGTGAGCAGCAGCGCCAGACACAGTGAAAAAATACGCGGCATCGTGAACGTCCTTGTTATTGATAGGTAAAGGAGAAGGTGGCGTTAGCCTGAAATACCCCCGCAACGGGAGGGGCCGTGGTCAGGCGACGGAATGAAACGGAGAGATCCATTCCGTTGGTTATTTGATCGCTGGTCCATGTGACGCTCTGAGCGCCATTGAGCTTGATGCGTTGGCCGTCGGTGCCGCCTTTTGGTTTAATTGCCATCGAGACGTTTTCGGCGTAGCCGCTGATGCTGGTATCGTTATCGATAAAGTAGATGTTTCCGGAGTTAACGTTGCCGCTAATGGTCATCACGATACTGACGATTTCGTTATTACATTCGGCGGGCATAAGTTTGAAGCTGCCTTCCGTATTGGCGGTCTGGTTGATGATATCCAGCACGGACATTTGAGGAACATTCAGCGTGTAGCCGTCGGCTACGCTGCCGCTAGCCGTCGCGCTTCCCAGCGCCGTTATCGTCATGGCGCAGGTGGTTTCTTCCACCGTGGCGTCAAAATTGACCGACAGGTTTTGCGCGTGCAGTTCGCCGGCCAGAAGGAGCAGCGTGACCAATGAAACCGGGATGTAAGAAGGCGCTCTCATTATCTCCTCCTGAGATTATTCTATTTGACAAACGGCGGCGTTGACGATGGGCATCTGCCCTTTGTCTGCGTCAGTTTGCGGTAGTTGATAATGTGCCTTACAGCTCTGCGGCTGATTTTTCACCGTCCAGCGCACCACGATATCGCCTTCATCCTCCACGCCGCGTACAAACGCCTGACCGCCCTGACCAACGGCGCCCAGCGATATACCCTTGGTATCAAAGACGCTGGCGGCGAAAGGTAGCGGCTGGCCGTCGCTGCGCGTGAGGTTAAAGATGGCCGAACGACGCTGGTCAGTTTCAAAGGTGCTGAAAATCACCGCGCCCTGGCGGGGAACAACGGTGGTACTGGTGCTCTTCATTTCGACATCGTTATCCAGCTCGCTGATGTCCAGCGAGACGGTGTTTTCCCGGTAAGGCGTCAATGAGCTGAAGATGCCATAGCCAAAGCGGTCGACGGTGTTGCTGCCATAGCCAATTCGTGCCCCTTGTGCTCCTGGCGCGTTCACCACCAGCAGCGTATCGTTTTCATTGAAACCGTCGCCGGAGAAGGTTAGCCCGCCGCGGTGCAAGACGAAGCCGCCATCGGTGCTCAGCGAGTACTGACGGGACTGGTCGTTGCTGGCCGAGGCGGAACCGGAATAGGTGCCCCATGGCGACTCATACGAAGCATAGGTGCCGACGGTGGAGAGGTTCTGATCGCCATTCACCCGGTTGTAGCCCGCGTTCACGCTGTAGTTCCAGCGATTATCTTTGCTGTTGCCGTTCACCGTCGTGTTGTACTGATCGTTGCCTTTCAGATCGCTGTTCACCGAGCTGCTCAGCGAGTTGAAACCGCCGCTGCCCGACTCTTTACCAAACAGTTTGTCGAGAGGGACGTTCAGCGTCAGGTAGATAGCGTCGTCTTCCTCGCCTTCCTCATCGTAAGAACGTTGAATGCCAACGCTGTAGCTTGCCCACTTAAAGCTGTTGCTGTAGCCGAATGAAAAGCTGCTCTGGCTATCATTGGTGACCCAGTAGCGGCTCCATGTCCCGGTCAGGTAAAAGGAACCATAGTCATTTTTACCGTCGCGTAATGACTGGTTCATACTCAAATTGACCTGATCTTTCAGTCGGCTATAGCTATTCATGTTCTGGTATTCATCGTGCGTCATATGCTTCGCGCTATCGATTAGCTCCATCGCATCAGTCAGGCTGAGGTAATTTTTGGTGGTATAGCGATAAGCCGCGATGTTCAGCGAGGTGTTGGTTGGCGCGAAGAATTTATTCCACGAGATACGGTAACTCTGGCCGGTATAGGTTTTTATATTGGGTATGGTGGTTTGCGAATGCGTCACATCGAGGGAGAAAGCGCCCAGGACGGTGTTCATACCCACGCCAAGCAGACCGGCATAGTAGTCGTTATCGGTGATCTGAAAACCGGTATAGCCGGTAAAGGTGTTATTGAAGCCGTAATAAAAGGTTCCCTGCGCCAGCATCGGCGCTTCGACCAGATCGTCTTGCTGAATTTCACCGAGGCTCATATCCCAACTGCCGACGCCTGGGTGCATCATTTGCACCAGCGAGGAATAGGGCTGGGTAAAGGTTCGTTTAGAGCCGTCGGCTTCTTCAATGGTGACCACCAGATCGGCGCCGTAGCCGCCGGGAGTAAAATCGGTCAGCTCAAACGGCCCCGGCGGGACAGTGGTTTCGTAAATTTTATAGTTGTTTTGCGTGATAGTGACTTTCGCGTTGCTTCTGGCAACGCCATGCACGCTGGGGGAGTAGCTGGCCAGGACTGGCGGCAGCATTAACGTTTCGCTGTATAAGCGAACGCCGCGCACGCTCACTGAGTCGAAGGTATTGCCGGAAGTCCCTTGTTCGCCCACGGCAAATTGCGAACGCAGCGCCGGAATATCATGTTGCACGTAGCTGTGCTGCAGATCGAAAGACCCGCCTTCATCGTTGCGCCAGGAGTAGTTGCCCTGTGAACGCAGATGCCAGCCCCCGAGGTTGATCCCCGCGTTCAGGCCGGAGTAGAAGCTATCGTCGGAGTCATCGGCATATTCATTGTGCCAGGCGTTGGCGTTATACGAGAACATCGCTGCGTTAACGCCATCTTCCCAGAAGGAGGGGTCGATATAGTTGCTATAGCTCTTCTCTTCCCACGCCTGGGGAACTGAAATATTCAGTAGCTGATCGTTGACGTTATACTCGATTGACGACTGCGGTATCAGTTTGGCCAGGTCCAGGCAGTTTTCTATATCACTGTCGCGCTTTTGCAGAATGCCTTCGTTGCCTTTGTATTCCGGCTGGCGAATATGCAGGCGCATCAGCATGGATGGTGTAATACAGGCTCTGGCGCTGCGTTTATCCCCCATATCAATAAACGTCAGTTGCATATTGCCCGCGGTTTGATTGTTTACACTGACACCCACATCATAGGTGCCGGGAAGCGTCGCGTTACCGTTAGCATAACGATCCAGGTCGATACCGTTTGCGGAAGTGCCCATCAGGAATGTCCGATCGAACTCCAGGTTTTCTTCGGACCGGGCGTAATGGCTGGAGGTCAATATGCAGCAGGCGATAGCCCAGGCAAGCCGGGTTATCTGGCATTTTTTTGATACGCGTGACATAGCTTTCCCACAGTAAAGAATAAACCGCAAATGAATTACAGAGAGGCGTTGCCGCTGATATCACCGCCAAAATCGCTGATTGCGTGGTATTCAAGCCTGGCTGGCGACGGCGGCGTGTTCAGCCCTTTGATGGGGAAATCGGCGCTGCTTTTCGGCGCAACCATCGTGGCCGTGACTTCATATTTTTTGCCCGCGCTTTCCAGCGCGATGGAACTGAAAGAGACAAAATAAGGCGTAGGGTTAGTGACATGAACGACAGCGCCCGTCGCGGCTTTTTTGGCCTGCCAGGTGAGCTTCTCTGGCGCTTTTGATGATGTTTCCGCCAGGCCTTCCGGGCGGTAGAACAGCTTAATGCGCGTGCGGAACGCTAACTGCAGCAGGTTCTTACCTTTAGCATCGGCTTCGCTGGGTTTAGGGGGGATTTCCAGCGCGTTAAACCAAAATACGCTTTCCCGGTCTTTGGGCAGCGCAATACTGCCGGTATAGGTAAATTTCACCGTCTGGCCGCGTTTGGCGTCAATGCGCGAAACGGGAGGCGTCACGGTAAAGGGAACCTGAATGGTGCTGGGATCTTCGTTATCTTTACCGTTATCCAGCCAGCTTTGTACCAGCAGCGGTCTTTCTCCTTTATTCTCCATACGAATAGAGGCATCTTTCTGCGATTCTTTATAAATAATTCGGGTACCGGACAGGACAATATCGGCGCTGGCCTGTGTGCAATAGGCCATGCTCAATACGCAGAGTAAACAGTGGGTAAGATGACGCATCCTGGTCATATGCTTTCCTTAATATTTATTAAAGGAAATAGCCGTGGCCATTTCCTTTTTCAGGCTTATATCACGACTAACAACACGGAATTAGTTGTAGGCAATGGTGTAGGCCGCGTTGGTTTTAACAAAGCCCGCGGTGACCGGCACGACAACCGGTGTTGCGGTTGGATCGGTCTGGGCGACGTACGAAGCGACGAAGCTCCACTGTGCTTTTTTGCTGGTATCAAAGGTTTGGGTGTGGGTATCTTTACCGTCAACGGTCACCATGGTGTAGGTGCCCGTCGTCGGGTTTACTTCGTGGATAGCCACATTCACGCCCTTCGCGGCATCAGTGATACTTTCGTCGTTATTCAGCGTACCCTGGCCGTTGCTGCGGAACTGGGAGGTCATGGTCAGGTTAGCTTTTGTCTGGGTTTCAAAGCCGGCTTTGCTGCAGTCAACGCTGATGGTGAAGGCTTTCGCTTTCGCGCCAACGCTGTTGGCTTTTACCAAACCTGCACTATTCACTTCAGCAACGGAAGCGGTTTCCAGCTGGATCTGGGCATCCTGAGCGCCGTTGTTTACGCTCATCACGCAGGTGTTGTCGCTAACCAGACCGGCGAAGTCAATCTGGCCGCCATCTAATGCAAAAGCAGAAGAGGAAAGCGTTGCCGCAGAAAATGCCAGGGAGATGACAAGTAATTTTTTGTTCACAATTAAACGTCCTTTTAAATAAATCAACGGTGAGTGAAAATAAATTTTTCACCGGGTAAGCATACGTTATTCAATTTCGCTGAGTAAAATAAGCAAGGTGTATGTTTCTCTTCCATG